>CANGVZ010000073.1 GCA_947457285.1 Flavobacteriales bacterium
AAATTTGATTTTCGACCAATAATTTTTCTCAATGAAACACCATCATTTTTTTGAATCAAGTGATGAATTTCGTTTTCAGATTTTGATTCAATGATGCAAAATAATTCACCGTTTTGTTTGTCAAGCACAAGTCCAAACGTGGGGTCTAATTCGTCATGAAGAACGGTAATGGTGTGATCAAATATGTTTTTGGAATGGAGCCGATAGGGTTGAGCTTTTGAGTTTAGTTCTGTAAAAATGATAATACTATCGTTCAACCATAATGTAGATTCAACATGCTCTAACGAATCGATAACTGTTTTTTCTTGAAGTGAAATGACATAACATAATTTGTAAAAGAGCTCCGAATCCCAATAGGTGAGCAGTAAGTGTTTTTCCTCCGGAGAAATGGTTAAACTAGGCAAGTTTTTCGAGCCTAAGGAGGGAAGATCACGTAAGTTTAGTAGGACTAGACTGTCATTGTTCTCAAGTCTTTTACAAAGGAGTGTACTATTCAATGAATCTATGGCTATGAAATAGGATTCTTCATTGTCACGGATTTCTTCTATCTTTTGAGATGCTTCTATAAGCTTATTGAAAACCTTATTTTTATACTTAATGTCGGGTATGAATTCGTTGCGCGCATAGTCATTTTCCTCCTGAAGATGCAAGCGTAAGTCATTATCATATCTTTCCTCGGAAACCCAATGGCGATGGTCGTTGTACGGCTTATTGTGATAATAAATCGTAGTGTCTTTCACAGCGAGGCGGGGAGGGGAGAGATTAAGTTTAACCCCTGGCTTTCTATTGATGAATTGTTGTGCGAGAGGAATTTTTTTACTGAGATCATCTACTAATTTCTTCTCAAGCAAAAAAGGAAATTCATCGGGAAGGCTATCCCAATATTCAGGCTGATAGCCTTCTGGATAATTCCTTAGATTGGTAAATTGAGTGTACTTGAATTGTTCAGATGCTTCGAATGACTTGGAATTATTACTTATTGTATTTTTTACAAAAAGCTCAATATTCCTTTCATACATGATTTGAATGGGACTTTTACCAAAAGGGAGTTTATCAATTTCCTTTTGAAAAATGTGATCAATTACATAGTAGTTTCCCTGCTTTTTATATTCAAATTGAATTTCATATAACAAGGGCATTCGGCCCTGAAAAAAGTCATATGATCGCTCTTTTACAAGTTGATAGTGAAATGAAAGTACTGCGCGAGTTTCAATGCTCACTTGCATAACACCAGCGTAGATAGCGGAATTCATTTTTCTGCTTTGATCAATATGAAATTCTCTTTTTGTTGCTTTTGGACTAAATTGAATTACAAAGCAATTTTCTCCTCGGATAACTTCATTTTCGAGAAGTTTGAACTCATACTTTGAATATAGATCTGGATCGAGAAAATCAAATTGATATTTTACTTTATCTAGTGCCAGTAAATCCAAAGGATGGTGAAAATTATCACCTCTCAATCCATAAGGGCTGTGATTGTCAGATGTGCGGTATGCCAACAACTTCACGGCGTCGGTTGCTGTATTGTGTTCTTTGAGAAGATTTGAAAAAGTAGACATTGAAGATTCCGATGTGTAATAGAGAGATTGGTCATAGAACCAATCCTGCCAAATCTTGGAGTCTTTATTGGGTTGCGGATATGAAGAGTTATAGCTTTCGAAAACTCCCTCGTTCAACTCCGTGAAAGTGCCATTTTCTTGAATGGTCTGTCGATACAAAAAATGATAAGAGGTAGGGAAGGATGGATAGTTTTTCTCAGTATTCGCAATGATACTTTTAAGAATCTTTTTTACCGTGAGGCTCGATTTATCCTGAATGACAATAGGCGAAAGTTGCTTTCCCAGTGGAGTCAAAGAAATCGTAAGGATGTCTTTGACAGAAGCGTTTATGGAAGTTTTTTTTACCTCAAATCCAATAAACGAAACGATGATAGTATCTGATTGAACAATCGCCTTGCGATTTATTCGCACTGTACCCAGCGAGTCAGCGGATTCATGAATGTTAGAGGAAACAAAAAAGAGATTGGCAAATGGAATCGAATCCCCGGTCGTCTCGTCAACGACCTTCACGACCAAGGCTCCATCCCCTTGCCCATATATTTTTGAGGCAATCGATAGTACGAGTCCGACAATTAAGAGTATTCTAATGCTCACCCCCCAAATATACAACTCCCCCTATCACACTACCATACTACCATACTATCATACTCTCTTACTAGCCTACTAGCCTACTAGCCTACTAGCCTACTCTCTTACTCTCTTACTGGCCTACTCCCCCTTCGCTCCCTCGCCGATGTATCTTCCTTTGCGATAAAGGTCAATCTTGGTGAGTACGCCGCTGCTGTTGTAGCGATACCACTTTCCATTGTAAAGCTTTCCGTCTTTGAATTCCCCGCTTTGCGTTACATTGCCATTAGAATCATACAGTGTGTTGAATCCGTCAGGTTGAAATGCGTTGGCTGGATTTGGTTTATCCTTCACTACTACCGATTCGCGTCCTAGATTTTTGTTGTAAGCATCGGGTTTTGGTGTGCTTGAAGTGCGTATAGCTTTCTCTGATTTGAAGTTTACAACGCGCACATCACCGTTAGCAAAATCTTTATCTTCGATCAGCACTCCCTCGGGAGAGTAGCGCTTCATATCGCCATTTTCTTTTCCGTTCACAATGTCTACTACTAATGCGAGATTTCCATTGTCGTGATAATAGTATTGTGTGCCGTTGCGCTTACCATTTTCATCAAAGAAAAATTGTTGTTGTGGTTTTCCATTCTCGAAAAAGCGCTTGAACTCACCCACATTTTTTCCATCTTCCCAATTACCCTTTTCCTCTGGGTTGCCATTAGAATAATAAATGGTATATGGTCCTTGTGGGCGTCCAGTATGGTAGGTGATCTCTGAGCGTAGTTTGCCTGAGGGGTAATATTTCTTCCAGACTCCGTGTCTGCGGTCGTCTTTATAATATCCTTCTTCGACTTTTGCTCCAGACGGGTAGGAGCGATCACCAAGCATTTCGCCTGTAATCACCCAATAGCCTTGGCGAAGACCTGCTTGGTCTTTCTTATTAACGTCGCTCGCATGAGATTGCAATGACATCAATGCCGCGAAGAGCGCGGTAGTCAGCCAACTGAATAATCGTAAACGTGTCATCATCACTTAAAAGTTAGGGTTTTCTCTAAAAAGAGATACCCCTTCCTACGTGATGTGGTGTTAAAGGGTTACGATTTGACGACTAATTTTTTACGGATCTCTTCTATCATAGTCGATGTAAGCCTTGCCAAATCAAAGCGATGCTGCCATCCCCAATCTTCTCTGGCTCTGCTATCATCAATGCTGTTGGGCCATGAATCTGCGAGTCCTTGTCTGAAATCAGGCGCGTAGCTAATTTCAAATTCAGGGATGTGCTTTCTGATTTCGTTGGCCAATTCTTCAGGGGTGAAGCTGATGCCACTGAGATTATAACTGCCACGAATTTTGACAGATTCTTTTGGCGCCTCCATGATGCCAATGGTGGCATTGATGGCGTCTTCCATCATCATCATCGGTAGTCGCGTGTTGGGTCCAAGGAAGCAAGTATACTTGCCGCTTTCTATGGCATGATAGAAAATATCTACAGCATAGTCGGTGGTACCACCTCCGGGTTCGCTGCGGTAGCCAATCAAACCAGGGTATCGAATAGAACGTACGTCTACATTGAATTTATTGAAGTAGTACTCGCACCAACGCTCTCCAGCTAATTTACTGATGCCGTAAATCGACGTTGGTTCCATGATGGTAAACTGTGGAGTGTCATCTGCCGGAGTATTGGGTCCAAATGCCGCAATAGAGCTGGGCCAGAATACACGGTCGAGCTTTCCCGTTTTCGCGATTTCCAGAATATGAAAAAGTCCATTCATATTCAGGTCCCATGCTTTTTCTGGATATTTCTCAGAAGTTGCACTGAGCAGCGCCGCCAATTGGTAAACTACCTTGACGTTGTATTGGTCGATCACCGCTTCCATGCGTGGTCGGTCCAATACACTGAATACTTCAAAAGGGCCGTCTTTAAATATCGGATCCTCACTCATTTTGATATCCGATGCGATGACGGCGTTGTTTCCATGTTTCGCTCGCAAAGCGAGCGTGAGCTCCGTCCCGATTTGTCCAGTAGCTCCTACGATAAGGATATTGCCTTGCATGGGGCGAAGATACAATTTTGATACACCCGCCCAAAGACCCTATTTTATAATAAAATTGAAAACCTTTTTCTACAAGTTTCGAATGAACTTGCGCATCTCATCCAAAACCTGAGGCGAAAAACTCTCTTCCAACTGATCGTATTCCTGAACAGTACATTTTTCACAGGTTTGAAAAAGGTGATTCATCCCCTGAAATATGATGGTTTTAAACGATGAATTACCCCCTGATTTCAAGGCTGACTCGATGGCGCGTGTATTTACCTCTGCGTTCACTTGTAGGTCTCTTTCTCCATTGAGAATAAGCACGGGACATTTTACTTTTTTCCAATCAGTGCTTGGCTCATACTTCAAAAAGAATCGCATCCAATCACTATTGATTCCAGCTATTTGATTTCTTTTAAATTCTTCCAAATTGGGTATCATGGCTTTTTGCGCTCCAAGCACAGTGTCCAGCATGAGCATCAATTTATTGGTCACTTTGGCGCTATCGGTTTCAGTCATTACGATATCCAACATGCGCATCACGTTGTTGCGATTTGCTTCGGCATCTTTTTTTGGCGCTCCCGCTGCCACCATGATGTCTACGTTTTGCTGATAGAGTACCGATCTTCCATTTACGCCCGTTCCCGCGAGTGATATCACAAATGCTACCTCGGGGCGCATGGCAGCCGTCATGGCTGCCACCATACCACCTTCACTATGACCGATAAGACCAATTTTTGTCTTATCAATTTTCTTTTGTTTTTTCAAAAAATCAAAACATGCCGCAATGTCGGTCGCAAAATCAGCGCTGGTAGCCGTTTCAAAATTGCCTGTGCTTTTATTAATGCCACGATCATCCACTCGTAATACTGCGATGCCCTGCTTCGCAAAATCATCCGCAATGATTGCAAAAGGTTTGTGACCCATCAATGTTTCATCGCGGTCTTGTGGACCACTGCCCGTAATGAGTATAGCCGCTTTGAATCCCTTGCCTTTCTTGGGCATCGTAAGAGTACCCGATAGAGTGTGGCCCCCGTTAGGATTTTTAATCACTACTTCTTTTACTGTATAATCGAAGGGAGGCTTCGGTGTCTGAGGTCGCTTTCCTTGAGCTTGGGTACCTATCGTCATTAAAACGAATATCAGTAAGGAAAGAAAATTTTTCATGCTTCTTTTTTCTCAAAACTAACACTTTAAACTCTTGACTGGCAAAGGTTTTATATAAATGGTGTTTTTTATTTGTGGATAGGGTTACAACCTCTGAGCAACAATTTAGGTCAAAGTTGCACGACTCATACTATTTTTGAGCCGCAACCATATCTCAAATCTACTCCTTGTGATACTAAGTATTTTTAAGCCTGAAAAAAATCTGGAGGTATTGACCGATGCAGAGTATCGTCAGGCGTTCAAGGATTTTTATAAACCGATTCGCTCATTCATCTATTATAAATGCGGCGATGTAGATATGGCAGAAGATATTACTCAGGATGTTTTCGTAAAACTTTGGGAAACACGTGAGAAAATCGATAAGAGAACAATCAAAGCCTATTTATATACCATCGCGCAAAACGTGACCATCAATCAGCTTAAAAGGCAACAGTTGATGTTCAAGTTTAGGCAAAAACCCACTTTAGACAGAGATACGGATAATCCAGAAAAGCTCGCCGAGATGGACGAGTACCAAAAAAAACTGGAATCTGTTCTCGCTATTCTCCCCGAAGGTGGAAGGCAAGTTTTTTTGATGAACAGGCTGGAAGACCTTACGTATGCTGAAATTGCAGAACGTCTCGGACTGTCAGTGAAGGCCGTAGAAAAACGAATGAGCAAAGTTCTGCGTATATTGCGTGAAAAGCTTGGTACCGAATTGTGATTCTCATCAATAGAATAGGATGTGTCTTTTTTCTTCTTGTGCTGCTCTGCTCTGATTTGTCGGCACAAGTGCAACCACTATTGATTTCTGCAAAATATCAAAACGCTACCGGACAAGAGGTTGTCCTTGATTTAAAAGCGCGCTACAACCTTCGATTTTCCTACGACCCAAAAGCACTCGAAAAATTTGTAGTCAACGAAAACTGGGATAATGAGCTGTTGGAAGTCGCGCTGCAAAAACTGTTAGAACCTAATAATCTCGGTTATCGAAAAGTAGGAAATACCTACGTTATCATTCCCCTCATATCCACAGATGAACTGAAAGATTCAGTGGAAAAAATTGAATTCTATGTGACGGTAGAGGATGCTGAATCGGGAGAACCACTGCCATATGCCATCGGTAAAGTGCTCTATCCGCCTCGCGTTTTTACAGCGAATGCGAATGGAGAAATGTTTGTTTCTGGAATACCTTCTGACTCGTGTGAAATTTCATTCTCATATATCGGCTATGAAAGAAAAACCTTCAAAATCCGCGGCCTCAGAAGGGAAAGGGAATCGACCGTTTTGTTAAAGGTTAGAAACAATGCACTTCCAGCTGCTGTGGTAGTAGCCAAAGGTCTTTCGCCTGTGGCGTCTTCTTCCGAACCTGGTCAGTTGCTCATCAACCCTCAACTACTGGGCTCTATCAATGGGCCTGGCGAACCTGATGTATTGCGTACTACCCAACTTTTACCTGGAATAAATGCGAGCAACGAAACGAGCAACGGACTAATTATTCGTGGTAGCCCAGGCGATCAAAGTCTTTTGAAAATTGATGGATTTACCATTTATCACATGGATCATTTCTTTGGCGTGATTAGCGCTATCAATCCTCTTTCCGTAAAGAATATCCGTGTTCAAAAAGGTGGTGGTGAGGCCAGATTTGCTTCGCGTGTGGGCGGAGCTGTTGAAATAACAGCCAAAGAAGGAAACCGCTACGAATCGGGAGGCAAAATTGTATTGGGGCCTCTCGCAATTTCTGGATATCTCGAAACGCCTCTGAGTCCTTCCAACAACGCTTCGCTGATGATTTCTGCGAGACGCTCTATCACAGATGTTTGGAACAGTCCAACATACACGGAGTTATTCAATACAATATACAAGGCAAGCATCACTTCTGATGATGCCTCTACGGCGGGAGAAGAAGCCGAGTATCGCTTTTCTGATGTGATTAGCAAAATCACTTGGAGACCAACCACGAAAGACTTATTCTTCCTCAGTGGCTACTATAGTCGTGACCAATTGGGAATTGCCTACAGCTCAACAGATAATTTGGGTGCCTATTCATTTAGCTACTCTGATAATAGTGAGTGGGGAAATAGAGGAATCGGCGCTGGTTGGAAAAGGAGAATTCGCTCCAATATAAATCATGACCTCACCATCGGTTGGTCTAGATATGCATCAGATTTAAATGCCATTGATACATTAATCGATCTTCGCTTTCAAGATGTACAGCGCATTCTGAGAGAAGATAACAACGTTTTGAGAGACGCTAATGTGCGCTATCAACTGGAATGGAATTCTAAAAAATGGACTTGGTTTTTTGGTGGAATGATGAATCAAGTGGCCATTGAGCGAAACAATAATCAATCGACGCTGCTATCTGACACCATCAACCAAATGAACCTCGGTACACTATTCACTCAGGTGAACGGAGGACAAGGTGATTTTAAGTGGAACTTGGGTTCGCGGCTCAATTACTATTCTATCACCGAACAGATTTATCCCGAATGGGCTTTCAATGCCACCTACGGCCAGAGAGATAGTATTCAATTCAAAGGTTCTGTTTCGCGTATTCATCAATACGTGCATCGCTTGCGTCAACAAAGCCTTTTTTTGAATCAACCTGATACATGGGTTCTCAGCGACGATAACGCCATGCCAGTATTGCGTAGTGATCAGTTCATGCTCGGCGTGTTGGTGCCTTTCTTTAACTGGGAGTTGGATATGGAAGCTTATCTAAAGGTGAACGAGGGAATGGCCGTCGATGTGTCACAATGGATGTGGCTGGGAATGAACGATGATATCAATGTGGTGAAAGGAAATGGAAGCGTGGTTGGCTTCGATCTTTTTCTAAAAAGAGATTTTGGTCAGTCTGATTTTTGGATCGGATACTCATTAGCAAATACTACCATGGCTTTCGATGCGCTGGATCTTCAGAATGACCTCGTTCCAGGGTATGAACACCAGCACGAGCTCAAAATGTACTATGAATTAAAATGGCGAGCATTCAACTTTTGGATGAATTGGATCTTCGGAAGTGGGCGTCCATTTACCCCATATCTCGGCGAAATGCCTGTCACCGCGGCTAACGGAAGTCAACTCAAAGTGCCCGTATTTGGCG
>CANGVZ010000074.1 GCA_947457285.1 Flavobacteriales bacterium
ACTAAGCCCTTCGGTCGAAGGCATTACCGTCCAATTCCCAAAAGACACGTTCAATTCAGAAACGCTCAAAAGCGGTGTTTCTTCTTCGGGGAGCTCGTAGTACTGAGCAAAAGAGAAATTGATTAATAAGAGGAAGGTCAGGAAGAGGAAAAATGCTTTCATGAAGGCTAATTTTGATTACGCCGTAACGGCCGAGCCATTCTTATATTTTTTATAAAAATAAATGGACATTATAATTGTCGGTGCTAATGCAATTCCAATAATCCACACAGGATTAATATTCTTGGGTTTTGCCGCATCAATGATGGTAAAAACCCATAAAGCAAAGATTGCCAATGACACCATGAGCATCGGTGCTTGAGTCAGCGCAGATACCTTGTAAGCCACCGCCGCTATCATAAGCATTGGTAAGAAGATCGAAACGATAAAAAGAGAGAAGTAATTTTTTGAAGTCATAGTTAATTAATTTGAAACGAATATAGTCATATTTGTGCATAATGAAAAGAGCGGGAAGTTTTTTTGAAGACGTGCATGATGTGGCGCGTTTGATACCTGAGGGCCGCGTTACAAGCTATGGTGCGATTGCTAAATACTTGGGCACAGGAATGAGTGCGCGCATGGTCGGCTGGGCGATGAATGCCTCATTCAATGCTGAACCTCCCGTGCCTGCGCATCGGGTTGTGAATCGTCAGGGTTTGCTTACGGGTAAAATTCATTTTTCTCCTCCAGAAATGATGCAAGCGTTGCTTGAAAGAGAGGGCATTCGAGTCGAAAACGACTGCATCATCGATTTTCAAAAACACTTTTGGGATCCGATGGTGGAGTTGGGATGATAGCTTCTTTTAAAAGTTAGAGAGCTGATTGTTAAGAGCAGTATTGTTTACTCTTATTTTATAGGTTCGATCTGCTAACCTCTCAAGAAATCCGTTTTTTTCTAGGTCCGCGCACATTTTTCTGACTTTTCTACCGAGGGTTTCGAATTGTGTTGGGACTAGATTTTTTCCATATATATGGTAATAAAGCTCTGGCGTTATCTGGCTAGGTCTTACCGTTTTTTGATTATAAAAGTTGTGACGATAGATGAAATTTAAAACTTTTATATATGACTTATCAATCGAGTCTAGGCTTTTGCCGGTGGTTTGTGCAATTTTGAGAGAATAATCCTCAATAAGTAGTTCTTCGTTGACAATGTAAACAGGGTTATGCTCCGAGCTAGCAGAAGGATGTTCGTGTATTAAATCAGCATTTTTTAAGTCATTTAAAACATCAAAATGATTGTTGCTATGGCTTAATGAAATTGTATAAAATCTTTTTTTGTTCAGTCTCTCTGTTTTGAATAAATAGGCTAATACTAAAGCATGTTCTGTTGAGAAGTTGCTTTTAAGTTTAGACTTAATATAGTTTTCAAAAGAATCAATCCACCTCTGAACTTCATCATCTAGCAGCTTTCCCGATGGGATTATGAGTCTAATCATATCTGAGTTCGACAAATCAAAATAGGGTACGTCAATTATATTTTCTAAGCAGGTATCTGTTAAGGTGGCCATACCAATTCCTTGACTTTCGATCTTGTCGAAGGCTTTTAGAATATTTGCAAGCTTTGGATTCTTTGTTTCGGGCACACCAGAAATTATTCTCCTCACTTCTCGATTCGAGTCGTTATTAAGTAGAATCATTTTCTGCTTAAAGCTTCCGGGATTAATAATCTCCAGACTATCGCCTGGATTGATTTTAATGGTTACAAACTTGTTGACTACATAATCTCTATGGGCGAAAGCATTGTTTATTACCTCCCTGATTAATTTTTCCGGAAATTCAGGTTCACTTTGACCTCCACCAATAAAGCTCCGCCCAACTTTTATATGCCCCCATACGAACGAGAATGATTCGTCCATCAATGTGATCACATCGTTTTGAAGAATTCTCTTGTCTCGGCCGATACTGCTAGTTGTTTCAAAGTAACAATCCACTTCTGCTCGATATTCCAAAAAGTAGAAAGGGTCTTTCGAGAATAGTAATGCCCCCAGAACTGTAACGTTTTTTTCATTATCGATACAGTATCTCCTGTTTAAAAAGTCTAAAGCATCATTAATGTCTTTTTTTAATGTTTCTTTTCTGCTAGAGGTGTTTGCTTTTAAAATGAATTGGTTGATTTTCTCTACATCAAGGTCTTCAGGTCTGGCTTTTTCGATGATTTGTATTTCTTTCGAATAGTCCAGCTCCATCTTGTATTCCAAATGTCTCGTGAGCATTTCTTTTGAGATTTCCTTATCTTGAGTTAGAACCCGCTCGTAATATGAACCTCCAAAGCTCACATATTTTTTATCTTGACTTAGCGGAAGGATGGTTATAATAGCGATGGTCTTATTTTGAAACTGCCTGTAATCAAAAAATAGTTGTTCTTCAAGATCTACAGTTGCGTTAGATGATTCCTTGAATGCTCCTTTCTTAATTTCAATTAGTTTTGATTCATTATTCCTGTCAAACCCTGTTACGTTATATTGTTTATCCCTCTCTCGAATACCACAAATAATGTAGCCACCTTTTGTGTTTAGAAAGGCACAAATTGTCTCTTTAAGTGATTGCCAATTCGCACCGGTCGAAAGATCCTTCAGTTCCAGAATCTGGTTCTCAACCTCTCGAAAAATGCCTTTAGTAATTGACATTTCAATAATTTCTAATGACTCTTTAACAATGTCGATTTCGTGATTCATATTGTAATGCGAAGTTAACTAGTTTTCTGAATTAGAATCGAGATTTATAAACTCCTCATGTAGCTCAGCTCTTTATATCTTTGCGGCATGAATCAATACGATGTAGTAGTAATCGGCTCTGGACCTGGTGGGTACGTGGGAGCCATTCGCGCGGCGCAGTTGGGTTTGAAAACTGCTATTGTTGAACGCTACAATACTCTCGGCGGCACATGTCTTAACGTCGGATGTATTCCTTCTAAAGCTCTTTTGGACAGCTCCGAACATTATCATCAAGCGGTGCACACTTTTGCTGAGCATGGCATCGACCTCAAATCGGCTCCAAAGATCAATCTTCCTCAGATGATTGCCCGCAAACAGGGTGTGGTGGACCAGACTACCAAGGGGATTGATTTTTTAATGAAAAAGAATAAAATTGATGTCTATCACGGACACGGCTCTTTCGTGGATGCGCGCACTGTTGCCATCACCAAAGACGATGGTTCGGTAGAACAGATCGGCGCTAAGAATGTGATTATCGCTACTGGCTCCAAGCCGGCATCATTGCCTTTCATTAATATTGATAAAAAGCGTGTGATTACAAGTACCGAGGCTCTGAAACTCGATGAAGTTCCGAAACACATGATCATCATCGGTGGTGGTGTGATAGGTCTCGAATTGGGTTCAGTGTATGGCCGTCTCGGTTCTCAAATCTCTGTAGTAGAATATATGGACAGCATCATTCCTACCATGGATCGCACCATGGGTAAGGAATTGCAGAAGTCGTTGAAGAAAATAGGTTTTGATTTTTACCTTTCTCATAAGGTGAAAGAAGTTACTGCCAAGGGCAAGACAGTGACTGTGAAAGCGGACAATGCGAAGGGTGAAGAATTGGTGCTCGAAGGTGACTACGTGCTTGTGGCCGTGGGACGTCGTCCATATACCGACAATCTTGGTCTCGATAAGGCTGGCGTTAAGATGGACGAGCGCGGAAGAGTAGAGGTTGATAACCACCTTCAAACCAACGTGGCGGGTATTTATGCCATCGGCGACGTGGTGAAAGGCGCTATGCTCGCTCACAAAGCAGAAGAAGAGGGAACATTCGTGGCGGAAGTTATCGCGGGTCAAAAGCCGCATATCAATTATAATTTGATTCCAGGAGTAGTTTACACATGGCCGGAAGTAGCTTCTGTCGGTTATACCGAAGAACAGCTCAAGGCGGATGGCACTCCTTATAAAGTGGGTTCATTCCCCTTCAAGGCCAGCGGCCGCGCTCGCGCGAGCATGGATACGGATGGATTGATTAAAGTATTGGCTCATAAGGAAACCGATGAAATTCTTGGTGTTCATATGATAGGCCCTCGTTGTGCCGATATGATCGCTGAGGCAGTGGTGGCGATGGAATTCCGCGCCAGCGCGGAGGACATTGCCCGTATAAGCCACGCTCACCCCACATTTACCGAGAGTTTCCGCGAAGCGGCGCTAGATGCGACCGATAAGAGAGCGATACACATATAGGTAGTAGGCTAGTAGGCTAATAAGAGAGTAGGCTAGTAGGCTAATAAGAGAGTGTGATAGTGGGGGGTGTGGAGAAAATTGTTGGTAAATTCGTTTTTCTTCGTATATTTGCCGTCCCAAAAAAATCCGTAGGGTGAAGGCATTGAAGGAATATCAGATTCCCTTTTTGGGACTCAAGGTGGGAACACACTTGTATGACTTTACTCTTACGGAGACGTTCTTTGAGGCATTTGAGTATTCGGAGATTACAGAATCTAATATCGCTGTAGAACTTCAGTTCGAGAAACAAGGCACTTTGATGGTGCTTGATTTCATTCTGAAAGGCGACGTGACTTTGCTCTGTGATCGATGTGGTGACCCATTCTCACAACCCATCCAATCGAAAGAAAGGTTAATCGTGAAGTTTGGTGACGAAACAGGCCACACTGACGAAGATATATTGGTGCTCGGTCCTAGCGAAAACGCGGTGGATGTGTCCCAATATCTTTATGAATATGCCCACCTGGCGCTCCCAGCAAGGCATGTTCACGCCACCGAAGCTGAATGCAACCAAGAGGTATTGGCGGCGTACAAAAAATACGCGGTCGATAGCGATAGCAGAGACGAATGGGCAGCTTTAAAAAATTTACAATTCGAGGATAATGATCCCCTCGATGACGAAGAAGAAGAATAAATAGATAAATACCTACTGAAATGGCACATCCCAAACACAGAATTTCCCAAACTCGCCAGGCGAAGCGTAGGACTCACTACAAGATTGAAGCTCCTAACGTTTCAACTTGCCCAACTACAGGTCAGCCTCACTTGTTCCACCGTGCTCACTGGTACGAAGGAAAACTTTACTACAAGGGTAAAGTGGTGATGGAAAAAGAAACAGCAGAGAACTAAGAGAATCCTCACTTTATATAGCATGGCGCCGATCCCTTGGATCGGCTTTTTGCTTTCTACCCATAGGATTCCAAATTCTGAATTCTGAATTCAGAATTTATAGTGCTTTGGCTTGATGATTGTAGCTTGCGCGTCGGTCAAAAAAATTATTATTATCGTACCATGAAATACGTACTTGCCATTTTCTTATCTGCCTTTACTCTCATTGGAGTTGCTCAAACGGATATCACACCGCAGGTTGCTGATGCGCTGAAAAAGGGCGACGCAAATGCACTGGCTTCGTTTTTCATGAGCTCCGTCGAAATCGAGCTCAAGGAAGAAGGTAACAATTATACCGCTGCTGAGGCGAAGGCAGTGATGGCTACGTTCTTTTCCCAAAACCCCGTTAAAGGATTTACGATTAAACACCAAGGTACTTCTAAACTCGATGACCAATATCGAATTGGTGATCTTGTTACTGCTAAAGGCAATTACCGCGTCACTTTCTTTATGAAGAAAGTAGGAAATGGTTGGCAGATCAAACAATTGAAGATAGAAGGGTAATTCAAACCCGCGCGCCTGCCCGTTTTTGTATCTTCGTGGCATGGAGAATTTTGACCTAGACCAGTTTTTAAAATATGCTATCGCAGAAGATGTCGGCGATGGAGATCATACCAGCCTTTCTACTATTCCGGCTGGTGCCACGGGCAAAGCAAGACTTTTGGTTAAAGACAATGGAATCATAGCAGGTATCGATATCGCCCAGCGCGTATTCGAACTGATTGACGCAGATTTGAAATTTGAACAAATACTCCATGATGGAGCAAAAGTGCAACACGGCGATGTTGCATTTTTTGTGTCCGGAAAATCGCAGAGCATCGTCACGGCAGAGCGCCTTGCTCTTAATATCATGCAACGAATGAGCGGAATCGCAACGCAGACTGCGAAGATTACGTCCATGATTTCACATACAAAATGCAAACTTCTCGATACACGCAAAACGACGCCCGGATTTCGTTACTTCGAAAAACGCGCTGTGGTGCTCGGTGGGGGCGTCAATCATCGCATTGGATTGTATGATATGATTTTGGTGAAAGATAATCACATCGACTATGCTGGAGGGGTGAATGACGCGCTTTCAAAAATCAAAGAATATTTGGAGACAAATCATAAAAACCTTCAAGTCGAGGTGGAGGCGCGCTCGTTAGAAGATGTCAAATTGATTTTGGAAAATGGATTGGCATTTAGAATTTTGCTCGATAATTTTACGGTGGAACAAATGAGAGAAGCTGTCGAGTATATCAATGGTCGCGTGCAAACGGAAGCCAGTGGAGGTATTCACGAAGGGAATGTGGTGGCGTATGCCGAAACGGGCGTTGATTATATTTCAATGGGCGCTTTGACGCATCAAATCAAAAGTCTTGATTTGAGTTTGAAAGCAATGAAGTAAAAGTTTTATGGCAGAGAATTTTTTTCAACGAATACCAAAAATGAAAGGCGTGCGAAAGATTGTTCGCTCCCTTGATAATATTCACCCTCCTGGATTTGAAGGTCTCTCGTTGTGGTATGTATTGAAATTTTTCGTGGAAGGAATTACAGAAGGACATTTGCCAACAAGGGCCGCCGCCATTTCTTTCCGCATCTTCCTCGCGTTTTTTCCTGCCATTATCTTATTGCTTTCACTCATTCCGTATATCCCCGTGCCCAACTTTCAAGAAAGCCTCTTTGACAGCATTCGCGGATTTTTTCCGGGTGATACGTTCTCATTATTTGAAAGTACACTGGATGACTTGATTAATAAAAAGCACAATGCACTGTTGTCTGTCGGTTTTATCCTCTTGATTTATTACGCTTCTAGCAGTATCAATGCGATTTTGCTTGGGTTTAATGAGAGTATTTTCATTGAAGAAAGAGGGAACATTATCATGATGCGTTTGGCTTCGATCGTGTTGATTTTTGTACTTGGATTTATCATGATCGTAGCGGTTTCATTGATAATTTTTAGCGGGATTGCTTTTGAATATCTGCACGAAAAGGGCATCATCGGAAGCATTGACTATATTCCTATTTTGAATTTTGCTAAATGGGTAATTTCTGTCTTTTTGATTTATACGGTGATCAGTACGCTCTATAACGTGGGCAATGGAAAGAAACGTCGCCGCTGGAGATTTTTCAACGTGGGCACAACATTCGCTACGATTTTCTTCGTAATCGCTTCTTTAGGATTTGCTTACTTCGTCAATAACTTCGCTCAATTCAATAAGCTCTACGGTTCACTGGGTACGCTGATGGTGCTGTTGATTTGGTTGAATTTTAATAGCATGATTGTGTTGCTAGGATTCGATCTCAATTCAGGAATTCGAAAAGCCAAGAAGGCTACAAAACTTGCGAGTTAGCGCTTCGCGGCTATAATCGGGAGCTTTTTTTGTGACAATCATTTCGCCTTTTTTCCAACTTTCATAATGCTCAAGAAGCATCATTTTGATTTTGTCATGGTGCAGGCGATCGATTATTTTACCCGAATTGGTTTGATGCAACAGGGCCGCCGCATCGCCATCTTCAGGCCCGATGCCAAGAATGGGTGTGCCGCTCGCCATATATTCATACATCTTACCGGGCATATTGCCAGCTGCGATATCGGTGTGTGCAAGTATGAGCAATAGTAATGTTGAAGAACAATACAATTCTACGACAGCGCTGTGAGGCACGGCGGGCGAGAATTTCGTGATGGCTGCCAATGCGGCATCGTCTTCTATATATTGTCTAAAGCTATTGTTCACAGGACCGATGAATTCAACGGAAATATCTTCCTGTAGTACATTTTTTTCACGAATCAAATCGGCAATGGCGTTCATCATTGGCCGAGGGTCGCGCAATTCGTCAACGCTGCCGAGGTGGCGAATAACAAATTTATCAGTGGTGATTTTTTTTGCATTCAAAAAATCACGATGATCGTAACCATTATTGATCAGTTCGCAGCGCTTGGCTCCCAGAGCAATCAAACGATCCACGTGATAAGGAGAAATGCTCACGGTGAGATCTGCAGTCTCTAGCACTTCACGTTCGAGGCGACGATGTTTTTTTCTCGCTGCTTCTTTTGTTTTTAGTACATCCAATAGATCCCATTCACTCCAGGGGTCTCTGAAATCCGCTACCCACTGCACTTTGGGAAAAATCTTTTTCAACCGCATCGCTATGAGATGCATGCTATGGGGCGGTCCCGTGGAGATGATGGCATCTATCGGGTTTTCTTTCAAATATTTTTTTAAAAACTTTACCGAAGGC
>CANGVZ010000075.1 GCA_947457285.1 Flavobacteriales bacterium
CCCGCAGGTTTGAATCAGGCTGATAATATGTATCTGGTGTTTCCTGATCGCTTCGCAAACGGTGACCCTTCCAATGACAATATGCCCGGAATGTTGGAGAAAGCCGATAGACAGGCACTCAAAGGGCGCCATGGAGGAGACCTGAAAGGTATTGAAGACCATCTGGACTTTATTGAGAACATGGGGTTTAACGCTATTTGGTACAATCCGATTCTTGAAAACAACCAGCCTTATGAAAGTTATCATGGCTATGCCGCCACAGACTCCTACAAAGTAGATCCTCGATTGGGTACAAATGAGCAGTTTAAAAAGCTGACAAAGAAACTCCACGACAAAGGAATGAAAACCGTTTGGGATGTTGTCTACAATCACTGGGGCAACGAACATTATGCATTTAAAAATCTTCCTGACAGCAATTGGGTGCATTGGTTTCCAGAATTCACACGCACGAACTACCGCACGGAACTGCTTATGGATCCTTACGCTTCTGAGCAAGATAAAATGATATTGAAAGATGGTTGGTTTGATAAACACATGCCAGACCTCAATCAACAAGATCCTCACCTAGCCAAGTATCTTATTCAAAACTCTATCTGGTGGATAGAATACGCAGAAATAGATGCCTTTCGAATTGACACCTATCCCTACCCCGATCAAAGATTCATGAGTGATTTGAATCAAGCTCTAAAAAAAGAATATCCGAATCTGCACATCTTTGGAGAAACATGGGTGCAAGGATCACCCGTGCAGGCGTGGTTTACCAAGCATAACAACCTTAATAAAGAATTCGATTCACATCTCGACGGTGTAACAGATTTCCAAGTCTATTTCGCTATCACAAAAGGATTGAATGAGAAATTTGGATGGGAAGAAGGTTTGAGAAGAATTCAAATGACCCTCACCCATGACTATCTCTATCACAATGCAGGTGATGGTGTAACATTTCTCGACAACCATGATCTGGGCAGATTCTACAGCATGGTAGGAGAAGATTTTGCAAAATGGAAAATGGGAATGTCCATGCTGGGCACGCTGCGAGGAATCCCTTGCGTATATTACGGAAATGAAATCCTGATGACTGGATTCACCAACCCAGACGCCCTCGTAAGGAAAGACTTCCCCGGCGGTTGGCCCGGAGACACCCTGAATCTTTTTGATAGAAACAACATGTCATCACAACAAAAAGAGGCATTTGATTTTTCTACCAAACTATTCAATTGGAGAAAAAAGAACACCTGGTTAGCGCAATCGAATTTCCAGCAGTACGTGCCCGAAGATGATATCTATGTTTACTTCCGAATAGGAAAAAACAATGAGAAACTGATGTGTATCCATAGCACATCGAATAAAGAATCGAAAGTTAAACTCCTACGATTTGCAGAACACATTCAAAACGCGAAGGAAGGCGAAGACATTATTACCGGAGAAAAAATAAATATCAGCGAAGAAATCACCGTTGCTCCGATGACATCACTTATGCTGGTGTTGAGGTAACTGATTGCAACGCGCCAAATTTTTCTCTCCAAATTTCAGGAATGGAAGTGGTCACATTTTGTTGATGATCGAAACTCACCATTACTGAAGCTCCAACGCACGCAACAAAACGCTGCTCTCCGCGCTCGATATCCACTCTATAATCTAGCGTAAAACTTTTATTGCCTATGTGCTTGCATCCTAAGTGAATCGATACTTTATCATTCAATAGAATGGGAACTTTGTATTCCAGTTCATTTCGGGCCACGAGCAAGCCAAACTTATTCCAATCCCATTTCTCAGAAATCAGCTGTCCGAAATAGTAAATTCTCGTTTGCTCGAAATACGTCAAATAAATTGAGTTATTCACATGTCCCAACGCGTCGATGTCAGAGAATCTTATCTCTGGTTGATATGGTTTAATATTCATCACTTCGTTCTTTTATCATTTGCAAAACTTGCTCTTTTTCTCGTTGATCATTTGCATTGATCAACCACTCTTGCCTTTCAGTATCCAATGATTTAACTCTCAATTGTGAAAGCAGTTTTCGGGGACATTTAAAATCATTGCCCAAAGCATTCCATAAAACCATTTTGCTGCGCGGTTCCCAAATAGCGAACAAAGGTTCGTTCCACCCCTTTTCGCGATTGGCAAAACAGGTTGCGAACGCCGTGTGATCGCGATTTGAAATCAAAGTTTGAATGGCTTCTTCGTTTATAAATGGCATATCGCAAGCCACTACTAAGAAAGCTCTGTTTCGAAACCTGCGAAAAGCGCTGATCATGCCTACGATTGGTCCGTTTGCTTGCATAAAATCCGGGATTTCCTCAGCGTGGCTATTTTCAGCTAAACCAGAACTGGCAGTGGAGACAAAGACCTCGAGTCCACATTTTTTACCCAAATCAATAAGATAATTCAATTGGGATTGACCGTGATAGCTGATGAGCTCTTTAGACTCTCCCATTCTTGTGCTCTTCCCTCCTGCCAATATCAACATGCTCAAAGAAGGCATATCCCCATCCATTTGAAGTAAAGGCTCTAAACTCTGAACTTCATTTATCACTGACACACCCGCCACCATAGGAAGCTCAAGAGCATAGACCTCTGGCACTGCTTTTAACTTGTAATCGAAAATGGCAATGACATCAGACAACTCCCCTGCCCTTCTTTTCACAGATCCGATTTTCTTTTCATTTAAAAAGAGTATTTGCCTGCTTCCTTTGAAATGATGCCCATTAATCACCACAAGATCGTATCCTGCAGTCAACGCATTCAACTGAGTCTGTGAAGTTGAAACGTCTGTCTCGGTTGTAAGCTTATTCTGGCCAATGATAATCCTATCTTTCGAAGGAGACTCATGTTCATCATGACTGCCGTCGATATAGCACATTCGAATATGAGGAAAGGCATTTTTTAAACCAAAATAAAATGCTTCCATCGCATCGCAACTGTCGCCCAACAGAGCGATTTCATTGGGATGAAAATAATATTTCGAAGACTTACTTTCTTTCATAATCGTTTTTGCCACCTGATTTCGACAACAAACGGATTGAACTTATTTCAATATCGTGTGACAACGCCTTGCACATATCATAGACGGTCAAAGCCGCGACGGACGCTCCTGTGAGGGCTTCCATTTCTACTCCCGTTTTGCCAGATGTTTTCACAGAACATATAATTTGAAGATGCGAATCGACCACTTCGATTTGAACATCAACACTATTGAGCAGAAGCTGATGGCATAAAGGGATCAATTCAGGCGTTTTCTTGGCCGCCATTATTCCCGCAATTACCGCAGTTTGTATCACAGAACCCTTTGCTGTAGAAAAATCTACAGCCTTTAGTTGATCGTGAACGTGTGCAGGCATTAGGACGATTGCTTGCGCTTTGGCCAAGCGTGTTGTCTCATTTTTGCTGCCAACGTCAACCATTTTGACCTTGCCTTGTTCATCCAAATGTGACCATTCATTCATGCAACGAAAGTAAGATGTTTCTGGTCATATAGTAGGGAATTGACTGTATTGATTATATTAGTATCGCATTCTTTAAAATGAACCTCTTTCACTCTATAAAGCACTTCCTTTTACTCCTTGCATTTGTGATGCTTTCACATGCTTCGGTAAAAGCAACTCACCTTGTTGGTGGGGAGATTTTTTATGAGTACTTAGGTAACGACAACTATTATGTAACCGTCATTGTGTACCGCGACTGCGGACCTGCAAATCAGAACAATACTCAATTTGACCAGCAGGTGTTGTTGACCGCATTCGAGCAACAGACGAATATTACGGCAGCCACCGAATACATTCCATTGCTTCAGTCCAATATTGAGCAAGTACCCGTAGAATTGGAAAATCCCTGCTTCATTCTTCCTCCTGATTTGTGTATTGAAAGGGCCACTTATAATACCACTATCAACCTCCCCCCGAGTGAATTCGGATATTATATGGTCCATCAGCGTTGTTGCCGAAATCCATCGATTTCGAACCTCATCAATCCCAACGGCACTGGAATTACGCTCTACACTGAAATCCCTGGAACGAATCTGCTACCGGAAGGCAATAATAGTTCAGCGAGTTTTGACAACTTTCCTCCAGCAGCTCTTTGTGCGAATGCTGAGTTCTTTTTCGACCACGGTGCTACTGATACCGATGGAGATTCATTGGTGTATGAATTTTGTACGCCGTATCACGGAGGCTCTGCCCAATCCCCAGCACCTGATCCACTAGCACCTGGCCCATACGCCGATGTGGATTGGTCGAACGGTTATAGTGAAAACTATCAAATTGCTTCTTCGCCCGAGTTTAGCATCAATCCCGAAACAGGATATATCACTGGCACCGCCACTCAAATGGGACAATACGTGATTGGTGTCTGTGTAAGTGAATATCGCAACGGAGTACTTATCAATCGGTCGCACCGGGACTTTCAATTCAACGTCACCCTTTGTGACCCCAATATCATCGCCTCGATTCCAGAACAAGAATCATTTTGCGATGGGCTAACTGTTTCTTTTGAAAATGTATCTACGAATGCCTCATTCTTTGCATGGGATTTCGGTGTAGAAGGCATAGACACCGATGTAAGTGAGGAAGCGAATCCATCCTTCACTTATCCAGCACCTGGATTGTATAACGTGCAGTTGATTGCGAATCCAGGTTGGACCTGCGCTGATACTGCAAACGCAATATTTGATGCGCGACCACCGCTCGAAGTGAGCATCAGCGTTGGCCAAGGAGAATGCGATTATCCAGATGTTAAGTATGATTTTTTAGCGACTACCAATGGAAACGCCAACGCCTTATACAATTGGGATTTTGGCCCGGGATCAGCTCCAACTACATCGAATGTTCAAAACCCTCAAGACATCGTACTTCTTCAAGAACAAACCACCTATCAGGTAAGCCTATCTGTGGAAGATAATGGTTGTTTTGCGAGCGATGTTCTCAATTTGGATAATCCTCCCGAACCCATCGCTGCCATCAATCCACAAGAGAGCTTTTGTGCGGGGCTTACCTATACCTTCTCACAGAGCAGTGTGAATGCTGAAAGTTATTTATGGGACTTCGGCACCGTCTTCGGCGGAGACAATTCTCAATTAACCAATCCCGAATTTACGTTTCCTGATACTGGTGCTTATGTCATTACCCTGATAGTATCATCGCCATTCACTTGTCCTGATACTGCTTCTCTCAATTTTGAAATCTTTGACTTGCTTGATCCTTTCTTTGAAACTCCGGATCCACAGTGTTTTTCAACGCATGAATTCGATTTTTTCGGTGAGGGAAATTCACTCGATGATGCGGTGTTTTCATGGAACTTTGGCGCCACTGCCACATTGAATACCTCTTTCTCTCAAAGCCCTCAAAATATCAGCTTTGATGCTCCAGGAATCTATCCGGTGGAACTAACGATATCCGAAAATGGATGTACAAAAACATTTACGGAAGAGGTTTGGGTTGTGGCAGATCCTGAATTCACCCCAATCATCAACAGCACACCTGGATGCGCTCCGATGCTCCTCAACTTTTCAACTGAGTTTACATCTGACACCCCCATCTTTTACGAGTGGACTTTTGGAGATTCTCAACAATCTATGGCCGCATCTGGCGCTCACATCTATCAAACACCTGGAGTCTACGACATCACTGTGCTTGGATACACTACTTCTGGATGCATACGAGAAATCTTCTACAATTTGGAAGACGCAGTGACTGTGCATCCCTCTCCAACCGCAGCTTTTGAAATTCTTGGAGATAATCTCAATATCCTCGACCCCACAGTAGAAATCATTAATCTGAGTGAAGATGCTATTAGTTGCAGCTATGTCACCAGCGACGGCGGCGAAAGCGATGACTGCGATTTTCAATATTCATTTGTACAAGGAGGGTATCAAACGATTACCCAAACCGTGATAAATGAGTACGGGTGTTCTGACACGCAAGTAGGCCGAGTATTCATTGATGGTTATATGTTTTACGCACCGAACTCATTCTCGCCAAATGGTGATGGAGTGAATGACTACTGGATACCAGTGATGACCGGAGTGACTTCCTATAGCTGCAAAATCTATGATCGCTGGGGTACGTTGATATTCTCAAACAATGACCCTGAGAAGGCTTGGATCGGCGATGTGCGAGGAGGAGAAAACTTTGCTGCTAACGGCATTTACAGCTACGACATTCAATTTAACGACTCCGCCGGCATAAGCCGGCGGAAACAAGGTCATATATGTCTTTTTAGATAAGAATTACTTGGCTACAATAAGCGTTTGTGATTCCGACTTACCATCTTGAGATATAACAATCTTATACGTTCCAGCAGCTAACTGCTGATTTACCGTCAAACGATTTGAGGCTGTCCAACTTCCGTTAGACATCACATGTTGTGCGAGGCGCTTGCCGCTCATATCAAAAATCTCGAGAACCGCATTTGGAGACAATGTAAAGCCTTTTGAGAATTGGATATGAACGAGATTATCTCTCACGGGATTTGGGAATACCGACCACGTTTGAGATGCCGCCAATTCTTGAGTGTTCAATACACCTTCACTAGCCTCTGTGATGCAAGAACCATCATTGAAGTTAGCATTGGGATTGAAATTACTAGCGTTTGCATCAGTACAACCGAAAGTCTTAGCATCGGTAGTTGCGAATTTAAGACCAAGTGCATTCCATGTTTGCTTACCGGTGCTCCAACCTTGAAGATTGAGTGTGCCTGTAGCAACACCTTGGGTGGTGAACTGACCTAACAACACCAGATTGGCGCTGCCTACTGGAGCGCACTTCTCATTCTCTGGCAATAAAAACCAAGCACCATTGTTGGTGAGGATTTCTCCGCCCTCGTCGAAAGAGTTAAAATCTACTCCGATGTCCCAAAGACTGTTTCCTTCTGAATCTGAATAGCCCAATGTGATAAATGAATCAAATGCAATCTCTGGAGCTATATCGATGATATTTTGGTGAATACCATTGCTGCTATATTGGCCTAGAGGATGCTGATAAAATGGGGCCGTGCTTTCAATGACTAGTGGATTTTGGGTATCGCCCCAAACGGCGTGCACTGAATAATCTTCAGAAGGTAATTGCGCGTAAACGCGATAGGTATTACCTGGAACAACGCCATTATTCTCCACTTTTTGAACCACAAGCTGCACATCAGATGCGAGTACTTGGGCCATTGACACAAATGAAAAAGCAAGAGTAAAAATTGATTTCATTGAGAATTTGGTTTGGTATAGGTTAACATTCTTATTACAATAATACTAATTTTTTCGATTCACACCGCTAATTATCAATGAGGGACATAAATTTCTTGATCTTCTCCTGGTTGATGGGTTTACTTATAAACTCGACCACCTGGGGGTATCCGTCCGCCTGCTGACGATCTTTGGGGTCGAGGGAACTGGTAAGCATACACACCTTTACATTTTGAATATATCGGCCATCAAATTTCATAAACTCTTCAAGGAATGTAAAACCGTCCATCACGGGCATCATGACATCCAATAGAATTATTTCGGGAAAATCTTGGTTTCCGGTGATGCAGGTTCTTAAAAAATCCAAAGCACCATTGCCAGAGTTATAAACGTAAACTTTATCAAAAATCCCGGACTTCTCAATCATCGACTTGCTCAAAAAGTTGGAAATAGCGTCGTCATCTATTAATAAAATAGTCCTCATAGCGCCTTGGATATTAGATTTGGGAGTGTAATAGTGAATGTTGTGCCCTCTTGTAATTTAGATTCAACGTGGATGGAGCCTCCAAGTCGCTGTACCATTTCTTTGCAGATATATAAACCTAAGCCAGAACCTACCGATTGATTGCTGAGTCGGTAAAACATATTGAAAATACTGTCGAATTTTTCATTGGGAATACCTTCACCATTGTCTCTAACCCTGATGGTTGCGGTTTCCTCTTCCACGAAAAATTCAAATGAAACTTTTTTCTCTTTACACTCAGGTCGCTGATACTTCACTGCATTGGTGAGAAGATTATTTATAATAGTGAACACCCTTGTTCTATCTGAATAAAAATCCACGGGCGCCTTACCCTCCACGATAAACAATATACCTTTTGCTTGTTCCATGAACTTTATATTTTCAATAAAGCTCTCAGCCATTTCCTGCAGATTTAAAATCTCGGGAGCCACTTCCAGTCGCGAGTTGCGGCTGTAATCAATAATACTCTTAATGATCGCATCAGAGCGTTGAATACTCGTTTTCATCATACCATAGAGAGCATGCAAATCCTCATTTTCAGGATAGAAATCTTCGCACATTTCAATGAGTCCCAAAACGGATAAAAGTGGAGCTCTCAAATCATGGGAAGTGCTATATACAAAGCGATCAATTTCCTCATTGGTTTTTTCAA
>CANGVZ010000076.1 GCA_947457285.1 Flavobacteriales bacterium
ATGGAGTGCACTTTTTAATGCCTCTTATAATCTAAATGCGAATAACAAAATATCCGCACTCTTCATGCCGAACTTCATTGGAACCAATGATGTGTCGAGCTTTCGGGAGATAGTATTGCCCGGCGATTTGCAGGAATTAATTATTCAAAAGAATATATTCTACGAGCAAAGAAGGCAGCTTATTTCTCAGCTGTCCTCTCAACACTTTTTCCCAAAATCTAAGTTCAAAATAGATTTTAACTTATCATATACTGGTGGTAAAAGTGTAGCTCCTGACTTTAAGTCAACAGAATATATTGAACAAGTCCGCGATGGTGCTACCGTGGGTTATGTCTTTGGCCCAACGGCGGGTGAGGGTATAAGAAGATTTTACCGTTATCTAACAGACAATATTCTAGACTCAAGAATTGACTTTGAAAAGAATCTTGTGAGAGAAGATTCAAAGCGCAGTCGAAAGTTGAAGTTTGGTGCAGCTACGCAAAGAAACTATCGTGTTTGGAATAACTATGAATATCGCGTGTTTTTCGGAAATAGTGTTTCTGTTCCACCTCTTGTCGATGGGGATATAGACGCTTATATGTCCGCCAATCGATTCACTGTTGTCAATGGAATTCAAGACTTCAATTATGAAGATTTGTACTTTGATCGCAATCATAGTTTTGGTTACAGCAATGTCGAGGCTGCTTATGGATTAGTGGATTGGGAGTTCACGCCTATGTTGCGTCTAAGTGCTGGCCTCAGAGTAGAGCGCACAGATATTTTCACGGATGTAAATCGCTTCCATGAATTGGGTTATGAAAGAAATGATCCTCGTAGAGAGAATAATCCTGGTTTTCCTTATGTAAATCCCGGAGAAATTCAACAGGTTGACTTCCTGCCAAGTGCTAATTTTATCGTAAAATTTGATCAAACAAAGTTTGGTCAAACAAACCTTAGATTCAACTATAATCGCTCCCTTGCGAGACCGAGCATCCGTGAACTTAGTGATGCGGCAATCTTTGACGCTGAGTTCAGAGCTTTCGTATATGGTAATTCAGATCTTGAAATGGTTTATATCTCCAATTATGATTTCAGAGCTGAAACGTTTTTCAATAATGGAGATAATGTTTCGGTGAGCTTGTTTTATAAGCAACTGAAAAATCACATTGAATTAGGTTTTGGTTCTGCTGGTATTAGTTGGGAGAATATTCCTCTTTCAACCGTGGCAGGAATTGAGTTTGAAGGAAAGAAGTCTATTGGTAAATCGTTTGAATTGCGTGCAAACGTCACGCTTGTGAAGTCTGAAGCACAGTTTATTCGTAGAGGTTTCCAAATTGTAAATGGTCTAAAAGATTATACAATCTTAGATACGTTGTACCGTCCAATGTTTGGTCAAGCTCCTTACTTAGTAAATGCCATCGCTAGCTACAAGTGGGATGAGAAGGGATTTGTATTCACTGCAAGCTATAATATTCAAGGTCCCAGACTTGTCATTGCAGGAGCGATTGAAGGCCGTCCTAATGTGTATGAGCTTCCCAGAAATATGATTGATTTAAAGGCAAGCAAGACGTTAGGAAAGCATTTTTCTGTGAGCCTTACGGTTAGAGACATCCTCAATACCGCTGTTGATCGCTCCTATGATTTGCCTTCAGGTTGGGTGCCTTTCGATCGCTTCCGCTATGGAACAAGCTTCAACTTAGGAATTGCCTATAAATACTAATTCTGGGATTATGAAGAAGGTACTGCTCACATTTATAATAGCATTTATCTCAAGTTGTGCGTTCAGCCAATTAGAAAGAGTAATTGTAGAAAGATATTATGTTTCAGACGAGAATGACGCTACAGACGATTTTGGCGGAGGTGTTCCGGTTGGCACAGTAACATATCGCGTTTATGTCGATCTTTTGCCTGGCACTGTCTTGAAGAAGATTTATGGAGATGCAAATCGCGTTTTCGAAATTATAAGCACCGAACCATTTTTTAATCATGCTTCGGATGGTCAATCATTTGCAAAGGATTTTATTCGAGCGCGATATTTAGAAGGTACCGTGGCGCTGGATACTTGGCTTACACTCGGACCTACTACACGTTTGCAGGGTGGTGTTATCAACTATGGAATACTTAAGGATCAAGACCCAGATGGCTCTTTTATTGGCGGTGACAACAACGATGGAGGAAGCGCTCAAATAGCATCAGGTCTTTTAATCAATGAAGATCCAAGTATTGGCAATCCACTCACGTTGACGGATGGTATGATTGCAATGAGCGTAGCACCAACAGATTGGTTTTCCAATGGTCTGACCGACTTCGTTACAGGAGAAGACACTACCATGTTTGGCTCACTCAATGTCAGAAGCTTTTATCGAAGCAATCAATTTGAGTTGTCAAATTCGGGTGTTTTAGGTCCTGTTGATGAGGTGAATCAAATTCTTATAGCTCAATTATCTACCAAAGGTGATTTGAGTTTTATTCTAAATCTTGAGGTAGAATTTTTAGTGGATGGTGAAGTGGTGACGAGGAAATATGTGGGCACTTCTAACAATTTACAAGGAAATGAGGAGTACAATCCTTTCTTGGTTTATCCATTTGAATGTGGATGCAATGACCCAAGTTTCCTGGAGTTCGATCCGAATGTGGTCTGCTTTGAAGAGGGTTCTTGCAATACTCCGATAATTTATGGTTGTCTTGATCCCGAGGCCTGCAATTTTGATTCAAATGCAAATTTCAATATTCCCGCATTGTGCTGTTATCCTGGATTTTGTGCGGATAGAGATATAGAAAGAGTTTGCCCTTCACTGAAGGGAGAGAGCTTCGATTTTGATGTTTATCCAAATCCAACAGAAGACGCACTTTCTGTGAATGTAATTAGCGGCGCTCCAACATTTGTGGAGATAGAGATTTTCAATAACTATGGCGTTTCACAAATGAAGAGTAGAATTGATGATGGTGAATTGAATCTGATTCAAACGTTGTCAGTAATTGATCTCCCCAGTGGTCTTTATCATGTTTCTGTGACAACCTTATATGGTAAGCAAACAAAATTATTTGTGAAGTTATGAGTGTTCTACTTAGAAAATATTTTTTGTTTATGATATCATTTTTAATGATATCTGTTCTCACTTCGTGCGAAGAAGAGGAGGAGGAGAGAATTATAGAGCGCGGAACAATTACCGATAATTCAGGCAGAGTTTATAAGACAGTACGCATAGGTAATAAGTGGTGGATGGCGGAAAATTTGTCGGTGAAAAGATTCAATAATGGAGAAGAAATTCCATTCGTGGATAGTCAAGATCCCGATGCATTATGGGCGAATATAGAAGGTGCTGGTATGACCTTCACACTTGATAGCACAAAAGGCTTTCTCTACAATTATAATTGTTTGATAGACGACAGAGGTATTGCTCCCGAAGGTTGGAGAGTGCCTACAGATGAGGACTGGAAGGATTTGGAAAAAGAAATAGGAATGTCTTCAAGTGAAATCAATAATACAAGTTGGAGAGGAGTTGATGAGGCTGCTCTATTGGCATCAAAGAATTCTTTGGGTTGGTCGCCTGGTATTCTCTTTGGAACCGATGAATATGGTTTTGACGCTCGTGCGGCTGGTGTGAGAATTTTTGATGGACGAAGAAATCTTTCGGGAAAAGTAGCTTTCTGGTGGACACTTACTGACAACGGCGAAGACGTATGGTATCGCTACATGGATAGCGATCAAACCCGCATTTTTAGGCACTATACACACAAGAATTATGCGATGGCTATTCGCTTGGTAAAAGATATATAATTATGAAAAGCCTAATAACTCTCATTTTACTGTGTCCACTTTTTGCCTTCGCTCAGCAAGATTCTTCGAATTGGAGAATTGGTGCTGGAGGATCTTTTGATCGAACATACAGATGGCTTTCAACTGACGGAGAGGATGCAATAAAGGAATTGTATGATACACTCGAGTCGCAAGACTTCGGCATGAGCGTGCGTTTTTTAGCCGCATACAAACTAAATGAAAAACTGGATATTACTTCGGGGATAGCCTACGCTAGAAGGGGCTTTCAGGTGGATACATTAAAGTCGGTTGGAATTAAAGACATGGTCGAGAGATTTCATCAGGTGGAAATACCTATTGGGGTGAGATTACATTTTTTAAAGAGAAAATCAAGCAATTTTTTCTTGGATGCAGGAATTTTTGGAGCATACATGTTCAAGCATCAAGGTAGTTTTAGAGAGTTAGTAAGAGATACGGAAACTCGTTTTTCAAATACTTCGAATTACAACGCTATAGGATTTGGCTGTTATGGAGGTATGGGCTTCCAGGCAAAGCTGAATGATAGTTATGCCGTTGCTTTTGACATTTCTTATCGACAAAGTTTAAGCGCGATTGCAGAAGGGAATTTAAATAGAAGACTAAATGCTGCGGCTATAGGAATTGCAATTATTCATGATTTATAAATTATAATAAGATGAGATCATTTTTACTACTCGCTTTTTTAGCGGTATTCACTGCACAAGTTGCTAAAGGGCAGGGCTTGGAAGGAATCATTGTAGAACGATTCTATATTTCAGATGCAGCCGATGAAGCAAATTCTATAGCTCAAGGTGCTGTCGCTCCACTGCCCGTGGGTAGCGTCACTTATCGAGTTTACGTTGATATGGCTCCGGGCTATAAATACTCTCAAATTTATGGAAGTGAAACCCATAACCTTATTGTAAATACTACAACAAGTTTCTATAATGACCCCAACTTTGGTGTTGCGGTTAATCCTGGCTCTACAAGTCTCAACCTCACGAGAAGACACACAACAATGATAGACTCATGGTTTACAGCTGGTGGTACTTGTGCCGGTAAAGTTGGTGTGATGGAGGAAGAAGATACAGATGGAACGATTGGCAATCAACAGAATATTCTCGCTAACAATCCAGGTGGATGTTATGGTCTTCCTATTAATGGCACCGGTGCTCAAGATGGTATGTTGCCTTCTTCTGCATCCACTTATGTAGCTCCAAATACACTCGGATTGGGAAATGCTTTGGATGTGCTCGATCAAACATTCGGTAATTCTATTGTGATTAATAATGGAACCATCGTACCTCTTGGGGGGATAGTTGGTCCAACTGCGAGTAATAGAGTGCTTATTGCACAGTTTACAACATTTGGTACTTTGAGTTTTGAGTTCAATGTTCAGCTGATCAATATTAGCACTGGTTTGGCGGAGAATTATGTAGCATCGAATCCTGTGGGTGATGAACTTACACACCCTACGCTAACATTCGTCTCTGGTCAGGCGCCAACCGTAGCGATTACAGCTCCTGCTAATAATGCCGTCGTTCAAGTTGGGTCAATCGTTCCAATAAATGTGAATGCTTCCGATAATGGCGGCATAGTGGAACAAGTGGAGTTTTATGTAGATGGCGTGCTGCTATTCACGGATAATACAGCTCCGTTTAGCGCGAACTACACAGCTACGGCAGGGGCACATACCATTTCTGCTATTGCATTCGACAACGATTGTCAATCTACGACGTCATCAACCATAAACATTAGCGCTCAAAGCAACAACCCTCCCACGGTAACGGTATCCGCTCCAACCTCGGCAATAGTGGGAACAAGCATTACAATTTCGGCAACGGCGAGCGACTCCGACGGTAGCATAACCCAAGTAGAGTTTTTTGTGAATAATGTTTCAGTAGGTATCGATAATTCTGCGCCCTACAGTATTCAGTATACCACAACACTCGGAGCAGGTCAAATTGTTAGAGCCGTGGCTACGGACAATCAAGGTGCTACGGCAAATTCAAATAATATTACGTTAAACGTCGTAGCGAATACTGCCCCTAGCGTGACAATTACTAGTCCTTCGAACGGAGCGGCATTCATCGCTCCTGAAATAATCAATATCACTGCAAGCGCAAGCGACGTTGATGGTAGCGTTTCTCAAGTTTCGTTTTTTGTAGATGGAAACTTGATTGGTACGGATAATACAGCGCCATATTCTTTCGCATGGACAAGTATAATCGGCGAGCATACAATTGTTGCTTCTGCGACAGATAACTTGGGAGCAGTTTCTAATTCTGCTGCTATAAATATTTCGGTAGCAGATCCAAATGCACTGCCATATTACATAGATGATGTAATTGTAGATTGTTCAGAAGATTTGGTGTGCATGCCTGTAGGTGTTTCAATCACAGCACCAGTTAATAATGTTATTGGTTATGATTTTGAGTTTTCTTATAACCCCTCGCAATTGGAGCCAATCGGAGTATTTGAAATTTATTCGAATCTAATCGACGCTGATATCGTTTCGTTGACATACAACATCAATACTCCTGGGGTGCTTTCTGTGTCGCTAAGTTTGAATGGTAGCGCTCCCGTTGGTGCTGGTTTCAATGGTTTCGGAGATTTGTTCTGTATTTCATTTGTAAATCAGTTGTCGGCAAACGAGTCAACGGCGATTTCTTATTCTTTGATTCAAGAGTCGTATACTTCTGGTGTTGAATTGATGTCTGGTTCTGAAGGTAGCGTTTCATCTATTATCAATTCAGAGTATAGCACACAGCTTACTTATTGGGCAGACAACAGTCCTATTTCATACGATTCACAAAATCCAAATGATTTCTTGATAACAAATATTTTTGGAGTATTCGAAGGCTCAATAAATGGAGATGCAGTGCAACCAGATCTGAACGGTTTTTTTGATTATGATTTGAGTAATGGACCTTCTGTTCAAATTGAAAGAGAGATTTCGAGCGAAGTTGCCGTTCAGCCTGTGGTGAATGGTGCTGATGCCGTAATCGCAAAAACTATTGTCGCTGAAGTTTCGTATACTCCCAGCATTTACCAAATCATCGCAATGGACGTTAACTTGGATGGAGTGGTGAGTGCAGGAGATATTTCTCAAATTAATCAAAGAGCAACAGGGGCGATTCAAGAATTCCAACAAGCTTGGAATTATGATAATGGTGTATCTAATGGCGAGCTATCAAAGGATTGGGTTTTTGTAAAATCAAGTGATCTCGATAATAATCCGGCTTACCAAATTTCAACCAACTTCCCAGCGGATGATATGATGGGATACTCAAGGTTGAGGGTTCCAGCCGTTCCATTTATCACCGACCTAAACGTAAGTGACTTCGACGTGAATGGAAACGTTTGTCCTCAAATTATTGAGGAAGATATTATAGGAATAATGCTCGGTGATATCGACGGAAGCTATCAATTTCAGCAGCCTGGTCAAGGTATCCGCGGGGATATTATTCCTGGCGACTCATTGTTCTTTGATTTAAGCAATGCAACATTTGACGATAATGGTACAGATTTCTTCGTAAACATTCCAGTGATTTTCCAGTCTGTCTCTTCCTCTGTTAATGCAATTGATTTTTGGATGCAGTATGACGAAAACCGTTTGGAGTTCACCAGTGCAAGCGTAGACGCTTCGAATGCAGATGTATTTGCACACTATGACAATGCTTCACAAACATTGAGATTAACCTCTAGCGGCGATGATGTGAATACATTTTTTGATGAAAACACGCAAGTATTCACACTTCGTTATAAGCTCATCGACCCTTGTCAAGTGATTAGCGAATCTGACTTTATTTCTATAAATGTTTTATTCAACGGTGCTCCCGGAAACTGGAAGATGAGTGAATCACCAGAATTTGAGAGCGCTGTAATTGAAGTAGTCACTCAAGATGTTTACTGTGCGGGTGAAGAGATTTCATTCAACTTAGTGGGCGATTATCAAGGTCATTCATTTATCGCATTTGAATGGGGCTTCGGTAATGGACAAGAGTCAAGTGAGACGACAGGAACTGTCGTGTACGCAAGCAGTGGTGATTATGTAGTTAATGTGGTAGGAATTTCGGAAGCAGAATGTTTGGCGTTTTTCTCTTTACCTATAGAGATTAACTCAACACCTATTGTTTCTTTTACTGGAATCACATCAGGAAATCTCTCAGTATCATTTACCAATAACAGCTCTATTAGTTCAGGTAGCATTGCTTCTTATGAATGGAATTTCGGAGATGGTAATTCTTCTGTTGAAAATGCGCCAACGCATAACTATTCAGAGTTTGGTGATTACAATGTTGTCTTGACTGCAACTTCTGATCTAGGTTGTACAGCATCCATTTCGAGTACAATCGAGGTAATTAATTCTATTACGGAGGCAGAATTATTTGGATTGAAAATTTATCCAAATCCTTCAAATGGAATTTTCACAATAGAAGGAACAGAAAATTTGCAAGCGAGAATTTTTGATTCGATGGGTCGTGTTGTCGTTGATAACATTCTCGTTACGAATGGACTCAAATCCTTGGTAGACGTCTCTCATTTGGCCGCAGGAAATTATCAACTAATGTTGTCAAATGGCA
>CANGVZ010000077.1 GCA_947457285.1 Flavobacteriales bacterium
AATTCTACACACTTCAATCCAGTTGATATCGTTTGTACCATAAAAAATCGATTTGGAAAAAAATATAATCTAAACGATTTCATCGACCACAGCACTGGCTTTATTAGCGATAAATTTATTGATGGAAATGTCATTAAAGCTCTGGAATTACCAGGACTTTGGAACGGTTCGATGGCATTATGGAATACGGTTTTTATCGAAGTGCCAATCAGTACGTTTAATCCGGTGAAAACAGTAAACGATTTACTCAGGCCCGGGCACCAGACGGCTTGAAATCCGCAATTTCTATTCGCTTATTGCAAAAAGGAATCTCCGATTCTTCTTTATTAGAAGCTACAAATACAATTCTTTCAGCAGCGTATTTCAAAACCAATTTATTATACCATTCGATGGCATTCGCATCCAAGTGAGAGGAGGGTTCATCCAATAACAAGAAGTCAGAGTCAGCCATGATTGCCAGACCTAGCTTCACACGCTGCCGCATGCCGCTGCTAAACTCTTTGAGTGGTTTTTTCAAGGCTTTCGTAAGCTCTATTTCATGAGCAAACTCAATTGCTGTGGTCACATTCAGCAATGCCTTGAAAGAAGTGAAAAAATGGTAGTTCTCTTCTAAAGTAAACTCATCGTACAACGACATGTATGGTGTGGCCAGACTTACACTTCTAAAGACCTCTGCTACGCCAATTTGTTTTTGCCTATTCGTCCAGCTCACACTGCCTTCAGAAGGCGTAAGGTAGCCACTAATGATTTGAAGGAGCGTAGACTTTCCACTTCCATTTCCTCCAAGAATTGCGACTTTATCATTTTGTTGAAATGACATATCGATGTTCTGAAAGATCCACTCCTTCTGATACCTCTTACCAATATTCTTTAGAACAATATTCACCTTAATAGATTAAAGGCCTTGTGGGCCTCTGATAATTCCTTTATCCGATTCGCGAATAAAATCGAGAATAGTTTCCTTCTCCGGCGTATTGGGCAACTCCATCTCTGCCGCGTGCAAAGCGCGACTCATGTTGCTATTGTGAACATAGATCATTCTATACACATCTTCGACATGGGCGATGGTCTCATTCGCAAAACCTCTTCTTCTCAAACCAACTGTATTTACCCCAGCGTAGCTCAAAGGCTCTCTAGCTGCCTTAACAAATGGAGGAACATTTTTTCTAACCAAAGAACCGCCAGCAATGAATGAATGCTGACCGACTCTGATAAATTGTTGAATAGCCACTACTCCCTCAATAACAACCCAATCTTCGATATCCACGTGTCCAGCGATATTTGCTGAATTCGCGATGATACAATTGTCACCGATAAATGCATCGTGAGCCACATGCACATAAGCCATTAGCAGGCAATTACTTCCTACTTTAGTTTTCCACTTGTCTTTCGTACCTCTATTGAGCGTGCAACACTCGCGAATAGTAGTATTATCTCCTATTTCGGTCGTAGTTTTTTCACCCTCATACTTTAAGTCTTGTGGCACGGCGCTGATTACAGCTCCGGGAAAAATCCTACAATTTCTTCCGATGCGTGCACCATCCATGATGGTGACATTTGGTCCAATCCAAGTACCGTCTCCAATTTCAACATCCCCTTCAATAGTTGTGAATGGGCCGATGGTAACGTTGTTACCAATCTTCGCATCAGGGTGAATGATCGTTAAATTATTCATGCAGTTCAGTTAACAGGGGTTTCAGCGGGCACGCGATCTCTTACGACCTGGGCCAACATTATTGCTTCACATACTTCCTTTCCATTTACATAGGCGATGCCTTTCATATTTACCAAGCCTCTGCGGATAGGAGACTCGAGCGATAATCTAAATACGATGGTATCGCCAGGAAGTACCTTTTGCTTAAACTTTACTCCATCTATTTTCATGAAGTAGGTGCTATAGTTTTCTGGATCCTTCACTTGAGAAAGAGCGAATATTCCTCCAACTTGTGCCATTGCTTCTACTTGCAACACCCCAGGCATCACGGGATTTCCGGGGAAGTGACCTTGAAAGAATGGCTCATTCATAGTCACGTTTTTCACTCCAATCACCGAAGTCTCATCCATTTCCATGATTTTATCAATCAATAAAAATGGATAGCGATGCGGTAGCATGCGAGTAATATCATTGATATCGTATAGTGGTTTCTTATACAAATCGAATGTAGGAGCAGCATTTTGCTGTTGCTTGATGAGTCCTTTAAGGATTTTGGCAAACTCAGTATTCCCAAAATGTCCAGGTCTTGCGGCAAGAATATGACCTCTAATAAATCGGCCCACCAAAGCCAAGTCACCAACTATATCTAAAAGTTTGTGGCGTGCCGGTTCATTTTCGTATTGAAGTTTTACTGTATTCAACACTCCTATGCCTTCAATCTTTACTTCCAAATCTTCCTTTCCAAGCAGTTTAAGAATGTCTTTGATTTGTTCTTCAGTATAGGGTTGATCCACCATCACGATGGCATTGTCCAAACTTCCTCCCTTTATAAGGCCGTTTTTGGCCAAGAGCTCAAGTTCTCTAAGGAACACAAATGTTCTGCAGCGGCTAATCTCCTCCACGAAATGGTTGAGCTGGTACATATGAGCGTGCTGCGTGCCAAGGATAGGCGAATTATAATCCACCATCACTGTGAGTCTAAATTCTCCTCCTGCAGTAGGAACCGCTAACATTTCTACACCTTTTTCTTCGTTTTCGTAGGTAAGGTTTTCTGTCAAAGTCAAATATTGTCTTTCTGCCTCCTGTTCCTCATACCCCACTGCTTCTATAGCTTGAACGAATGGCCAAGCGCTGCCATCCATGATAGGAATCTCCGGACCATCAATTTGTACCAGTGCATTGTCCACTTTACATCCGTAGATAGCCGCCAGAACGTGCTCGGTGGTGTAGACCCTTGCACCATTTTGCTCGAGCGTGGTACCTCTTTGTGTACTCACAACTAAATCTGGGTCTGCCTTGATAATGGGCTGCTCGGGCAAATCCATACGCTGGAATTTGTAGCCATGATTCTCTGGAGCTGGCAAAATGCTCAGGTTTACGGGAGCTCCGGTGTGTAATCCGACTCCCTTTAGATGGACGGGGGACTTCAGGGTCCTTTGCTTTGAACTCATGATGCGAAGTTAATAGGAATATTGAATACCAATGCACATTTCAACCCATGTTAGGCACAAATCACATTGGATAATTATTCATTTCCAAAAGTAAACCTGCATCGAAATTAAAATTAGGGTATTTCACGTATAAACGGCTCCAACCTGCGGGCTAACGTTGCACCACTAAACATTTAATAATTATAACCTCATGAAAAAGTTATTTTCAATCATTGCAGTGATGATCTGCATTCAAGTTTCTGCACAATTCGAAGCTGGTAGTCAAAGATTACACCTCGGTGTTGGTATCGGTAGCGGCTATGTAGGAAGTGGCCTTAAAATGGGAGTACCACCCGTTCATGCCTCTTATGAATATGGTATTTCCGACAAAATTGGCGTAGGAGGTCTCATCGGCTACACTTCTGCCAGCGCTGATTTGGCATTTTTCGGTGAAGCAAAGTACTCTTATCTCATTATTGGAGCTAGAGGAAATTATCACTTTTTAAACACCTCAGAATACGATGTGTATGCTGGTGCGATGCTTGGATTCAACCGTGCTACGGTTAAATTCGAAAACGACGGCGGTCTATTCGGTATTGAACCAGAAGCTGGCGGCGGCCTCGTATTCGGCGGTTTTGTTGGCGGCCGATACAACATCACCGAAAAATTTACCGCTTTTGCAGAGCTCGGCTATTCTATTGCATGGGTGAGCGTTGGTGTGTGTTTAAATCTCAATTAAAATCGAGATATTTCTTATCACAAAAAAAAGAGCTAGCAACACGCTAGCTCTTTTGATTTATCTATGTAGGTGAATTATTTACCGCCTAATATCACCACCAAGGCATGAATAATATCTGGTAAGCCGCATAGCAAAGTTAAGATAAGATTCAAGGTACAACGACTCGTCCAATTCTCGCCCTCATACAGATACATCGCTAAAGGAGGCAATAGAATCGCAAGTATCACTAAAAGAAGAGTGTCGGTATCGAGATTTTTCTTTGACTTAGATTCAGAAACGGTTGTTGATTCTCCCAATTCCACTTCTCCAGAGGCGGAGTAGCTGCCGATAGAAGTTACATCTTCCAAAACCTTTGAACTTCTTTTTGAAACAGCTTTCGACTTGACTTCTTTGGTCGCCTCCACTTTCTCAACATTCGCTTTCGCTGTAGATTGTTCCATTGCAGGGGCAACTTCAACCAAATTGGCTGGTGCATTTACTTTAGCGTCCGATTCCATAGACTCTTCAACGCTGGCTGTATTCTCTTGCAGAGTAGTCTTTCCATCGCCACCGATTTCTGGTGCCTTTTGCTTCCACTCCACGTGATAGCCTTTCATAAAATGGCGCTTTTCGATAGTACAAGCCGCAAGACCTAAAAGGATTAGGCCTAAAAATAGAATAGATATTTTCTTCATTGCTTTGAGGTTAATGCTGCAAGTTTACTTTAATAAAAGATTCATTTAAAGATTGATCATAAAAAAAGGCGACCATAAGGTCGCCTTTTCTCTGAATATGAAAAACCAAATTATTTTTCTAAGCTCATACGAATCAAGTTCAAAGCTCCACCAGCCTTAAACCATTCGATTTGTTGCGCATTGTAAGTGTGATTCACTGCGATTACATCCTTCGAGCCATCTTCATGGACAAGTTCCAAATGCAACTGCTTTTCAGGTGCAAATGAAGTAAGGTCAGTAAAATTGATGACATCATTCTCTTGAATTTTATCATAATCAGCATCATTTGCAAATGTCAATGCCAACATACCTTGCTTCTTGAGATTTGTTTCGTGAATTCGAGCAAATGATTTTACCAAAATCGCACGTACTCCCAAGTGGCGCGGCTGCATAGCAGCATGCTCGCGTGATGATCCTTCTCCATAGTTCATATCACCCACCACAATTGTTGGAATACCTGCAGCTTTGTAAGCTCGTTGCACTGCTGGTACTTCTCCGTATTCACCAGTGATGTGATTCTTCACTTTGTTTTGTTCTCCGTTGAAGAAGTTAGTTGCACCGATCAAAGTATTGTTGGCGATATTATCAAGGTGACCGCGGTATCTCAACCAAGGACCAGCCATTGAAATATGGTCAGTAGTGCACTTTCCTTTTGCCTTGATGAGCACACGTGCACCAGTGATGTTATTGCCATCCCAAGATGGGAATGGCGCCAAAAGCTGAAGACGCTCAGAGTCAGAAGCTACATTCACTTGAACACCGCTTCCATCTTGTGCTGGAGCTTGATATCCCGCATCTTCCACTGCGAAGCCTTTTATTGGCAACTCATCTCCACTTGGAGCATCGAGTTTTACAGTTTCACCCTTATCATTGATAAGCGTATCTGTAAGAGGGTTGAACGTAAGATCACCCGCAATTGCCAAAGCGGTTGTAAGCTCTGGAGAAGCCACAAATGCTAATGTATTTGGGTTACCGTCGTTACGGCTCTGGAAGTTTCTATTGAAAGAGTGAACGATAGTATTGCGTTCCTTCTTTTCAGCGCCTACGCGTGCCCACATTCCGATACATGGACCGCATGCATTGGCGTAAACAGTAGCACCCATTTTATTGAAAATCTCGATAAAGCCATCACGCTCGATGGTAAAACGCACCTGCTCGGAACCTGGAGTAATGCTAAACTCAGCTTTTGGAGTGAGTCCTTTATCATTTGCTTGTTGAGCAAGAGATGCAGCACGAGAGATATCCTCATAAGAAGAGTTGGTGCAAGAACCGATAAGACCGACTTCAACTTTTGTTGGCCAATTATTCTTTGCAGCCTCTTCTTTCATTTTACTGATTGGAGTAGCCAAGTCTGGAGTAAATGGACCGTTGAGGTGTGGCTCTAATTCAGTCAAGTTGATTTCAATCACTTGATCGAAATACTTCTCTGGGTTTGCGTATACTTCGTCATCACCTGTGAGATGAGCCTTGATTCCATTTGCAAGGTCAGCCACTTCTGAACGACCAGTGCTGCGGAGGTAACGCTCCATGCTTTCATCATAACCGAAAGTTGAAGTGGTAGCTCCAATCTCAGCACCCATGTTACAAATTGTTCCTTTACCTGTACAGCTCAATGACTTTGCGCCTTCGCCAAAATATTCAACAATAGCACCTGTACCACCCTTTACAGTGAGGATACCAGCTACTTTGAGAATTACGTCTTTAGCGCTTGTCCAACCATTCATCTTACCGGTAAGCTTGATACCGATAAGTTTTGGGAATTTCAATTCCCAAGCCATGCCAGCCATTACGTCCATCGCATCTGCTCCGCCCACACCAATAGCTACCATTCCCAATCCGCCTGCGTTCACAGTGTGAGAGTCGGTACCGATCATCATACCACCGGGGAATGCATAGTTTTCTAGTACCACTTGGTGAATGATACCAGCACCTGGCTTCCAGAAACCGATTCCGTATTTATTTGAAATAGAAGAAAGGAAGTTGAACACTTCATTATTCTTATTCAAAGCTTCTTGTAAGTCTTGATTAGAGCCCACTTTCGCTTGAATCAAGTGATCGCAGTGCACTGTAGATGGCACTGCAACGCGCTTACGACCAGCTTGCATGAATTGCAAAAGGGCCATTTGTGCTGTTGCATCTTGCATAGCCACACGGTCTGGAGCGAAGTCCACGTAGGACTTACCTCGCTCATAAGCCGAAGTGGCGTTGCCATCCCAAAGGTGGGCGTAGAGAATTTTTTCAGAAAGTGTCAGAGGACGACCTACCGCTTTGCGCGCAGCCTCTATTCTTTCAGGGAAACGGCTATAAACCGTTTTGATCATATCCAGATCGAATACTTTATTGCTCATGGATTTAATTTGTTCGATACTTGTTGTTGCGCGCGAAAATACATCAGGATGCCATTCATCACAATTTTTTCATCGAATAGAAATTCCTATTCATCTTTGACCTATGCGATTTGTGAGCGCCCAAACACGGGAAAATATTCAAATAGCCTTCCGAGCCATTAGAAGTCAGATGCTTCGTACCGTCCTCACGGTAAGCATCATTGCCATAGGAATCATGGCCTTAGTAGGTATGATAACGGCCATCGAGGCCATTCAAAATAAAATTAACGCAGAGTTTAGCCGACTCGGGAGTAATACTTTCACTGTTCGATCCGGCGGCAACATGCGCGGCGGTAGGCACGGCCAATCCTACAACCCCAACCCCGTCATCAAATATGAAGAAGCCAAGAAATTTAAAGAGCAGTTTGAAAACAAGGGCCTAGTAAGCGTTTCAGCATTTGCAAAAGGAGCCGCAACAATAAAATACGAAAGCAAAAAGACCAATCCAAACGTCACCATCCTTGGTTGTGATGAAAATTACTTTGAACTTTCTTCATATGAATTGGATAAGGGAAGAATGTTTTCCGAGTCAGAATTAAGCCTTGGCGATAATGTCATTATCATCGGTGCAGATTTGATGGAAAGCATTTTTGAAAATGTTTCGGACCCCGTTGGTCGCTTCGTGAGCGTGGGTCCCGAACGTTATTTGGTAGTCGGAGTTCTAAAATCGAAAGGCAACACATTCGGATTTGCTGGCGACAATCAATGCATGATTCCACTATTAACCGCAAAGAAAAAATTTGCCACAGACGAAACAGACTATAGCATCAATGTGAGATCTGCCGATGCCAAAAAGCTTGATGAAGCAGTAAACTCAGCAATCGGCATCATGCGTGTCATCCGTCGCGACAAACCTACTGAAGTAGAAAGTTTTGAAATACGAATGAGCAACTCACTGGTTGAAGAATTGCTTGGGCTCATCTCGGGAATCACCTTTGGTGGTATCTGCATTGGATTGATAACACTTTTGGGTGCGGGAATAGGCCTCATGAATATCATGCTCGTGTCTGTAACAGAAAGAACTAGAGAGATTGGGGTGCGAAAATCCATTGGAGCCAGCTCAAAGCTTATCCGACGTCAATTTTTAATTGAGGCAATTGTCATTGGGCAAATTGGCGGAGTCATTGGAATCATTCTGGGCATATTGGTTGGAAATGTAGTATCCCTAGTAATTGGCACCAGTTTCACCATTCCGTGGCTGTGGCTTTTCCTTGGTGCAACCATTTGTTTCTTCGTCAGCATCGCCTCTGGATACTATCCTGCGAGCAAGGCAGCAAATCTTGACCCGATAGAAGCCCTTCGTTACGAATAATCGTCGTAAACTTGTGGCATGAGATCAACATCCTTGCACAAGACCATCCTATTGCTTGCAGTTTTTCTAATGGCCAACGCATGCTCCGTGGCCCAAAAGAGCA
>CANGVZ010000078.1 GCA_947457285.1 Flavobacteriales bacterium
ACTAATACTGCGACGTTCGCGTAATTCTCACCAGCCACAAAGTCGGCGCTGGTTCCTTTAGGGAAAAATACAAAATCGCCTTCAGTGAGGGTAAAAGAGGCTCGTCCCTTAACACGAATGGTGACGCTTCCTGATGTCACAAAAGCAAATTCATCAAAGGGGAAAGTGTAAGAATATTTTCCAGAATGGGTAAATACACCGGCCACCACTTTACCATTTTGCGACCTTGCAATAACGCCTTCACTTCCAGCATATTTGGGGTTGATAGTGCGTGGAAAGCTGTTCCACTGACCATAAACTAAAGGTGAGTTAATGTCTTTCTCTGACCACGCTTCGGATCTAACTAAAATTCCAACCGAAAAGCCGAGTAGCGCAGCTACTCCAATAATCACACACATACGCCAGAAAGCAGGTTTTGAATTGAAGGCCTTCTCAGTCATGATTTGGAGGTCCCAATCTACTTCGCAATTTTCACATCAAGCGGGATCCAATCCCTATCGCGGCGTTCGAGCAGACTAGTTGTAGTATCACCCCGCTCAACAATCTCAATAGTCAAACCTCCAGTCAATTCCGCCGGAAAATAGGCAATCTTGTCCTTAAATGGCTCAAGGATGTGGGCCTTTGTAATCGGATTAACCGGTGCCCCGCCTGTGTCGAGAAGCAGGGAATTTTTTGAAACCATGAGATCGTAGAAGTCTCCAACACTCGGAACTTCCACTATTAATTCTGCAATTACCGCATCACCGTGTTGGTCGAGATATGCGTTGAGTGGACCAGGTCCAACTGGCTGTACTAACGCTAACCAAATACCATTAGCATCGATGAAAACGGCATGGATGCCCCCCGATTGCTTATTAGCGGCACCGTCGAGATCCACTGTTTCGCTATGTCGACGCATTCCCAATACGTCAGTATAAAATTTAGCTGCTTCTTCCGAGTCACGGACAATAAGTGCAATTCTATCGATCCGAGGTTTTGTGACACGGCCAACGTTGGTTTTCTGGGTTGTGGTGAAGTTTGTCTCAGTGGTCAGCCGCACATCTACGTTTCTAGTGGTGACCATTGGCCATGTGAACTCTGGAACTATCGCACGACTAGATATTTGGGGCTTATTCGCCGAATTTATAATTGGCTTGTATCCAGCGCGCTCCAGCTTCTCGAGTGATTCTGAGAGGTCCGTTGCCGCAAATGTTAGTGATGGGTAGCCGACACTCTCACATTGCTGATCATTTGATCCAGAACTTTGAACCAAATGCACAGTAAAACCGTCAGCATTAATCCATTCTTCTCTTTTCGCAGTTGCCGCTTTTGTGGTGCCGCCACTGGCTTGATTAACGAACGTCTGCCAGTTGAAAACTTCAGACAGAAAATTTGAAGATGCCTCAATATCTGCAACGCAAGCGGTTAAGTGACCAAACTTAATGTTTGGCATCAACTGAGCCTGTGCCGTTGACGCTACCAAAAAAGATGCCGCCAGCATTGTAAACGACGAAACCGTTCGCATGATACCTACCTCTCGAATTCCGATGTTATTTACCAGCGGTAAGTCAAATTCACTCCATACCACCGGCGGGTGCCGAAGGTGTCCTCGTTCGCGCCCCAGTCACGACTTGTATCGAACGACTGAACCCGATATCTCTGATCGAATAGATTACGAACTGAGGCAGAAACCGACCAGTTTGCATCGTTCTTGTAACCTATGTTTAAATTGAAAAGTGCATAAGCACTCTCCCTCTGCGAAGGGGTAACAACCAGGTTAAACGTTTGCTTGTCGCGCCAGCTACCATCAGCTTGGACATGAAACATTCCGTCCGCCCCTTCCCACGTGTAGCGAACCAGACCATTAACAGTCCACTTGGGCGAGAATGGTGACTTTTCATTACCTGTCACTGAAGCAGCAAGTGGCACATCTCGAACATCATTGGTCAAGTATGACATGCCCAAATTCAGATCTAGACCATCTAGAGGCTTAGCCTGAAATTCGATTTCTCCCCCAGTCATCTTTGCATTCGTGTTAACGATCCGAGTTGCTAAACCGTCAAACGAAAATGCTTGATATCCTTTGTAATCGTAATGAAAAACCGACAAATTAAGGATGGTGTTACGATTAAGCGTTGCTTTCCATCCCCCTTCGTAATCTGTTAGCGTTTCACCTTTGAAGGGAAGAAACGCAGGATCCTGTGGGAAAAGCGGAAAATTCAATCCACCGGACTTTATCCCACGGTTTACCCCAATATAAATCAAGTTGTCTGAATCTGGACGGTAGTTGAGTTGAGCTTTAGCTGAGAACCCATCGTCCGGATAAACAGTATCGAAGAGAACTGGCCCCGGTTGATAAATGTTAAAAATATTCGTTGATGCATAAGTAAATGTCTTGCGATCATTACTATACCTAATCCCAAATTCTGCACCAAATTTATCATCAAATTTGATATCAGCCTGTCCGAAGATGGCATATGAGCGTGTCACTTGGTCTGCGGTCGCAATCTCCGTGTCGTTACCGAAGAAGAGTTGCCCAAATTGCCGCGTATAGTATTCGCCTGCGATACGCAGATAATAAGCACCAGCGATAAGGTTGAGCGATCCTGCACTATATGCAGCTCGGATTTCCTGAGAAAATTGCTTCATATCACCCCCGCGCTCATAGTGGTAAACACTATTTGGAGACACGTCAGAGTCCTCGCCGTATTGGTTTTGAATATCTTGAAAATTAGAACTCGAAGTGATAGTTACGTCGCCAAGCGCTATATTAAATGTTCCGGTAACATCGAGCACCTTGTTCCGATTAAAGCCAGGAAAGTCAAAAGAACCAGTGAATGGATTATTATCCACATCGCGATATCCTCCGAAGTCAAGCGCAGAGGGATTCGTAACTTCAACACCATTTGTCGCGACGACGTGAGAATAACCCCCACGATTACTATTTTCCTTCAAATACTGCACTTTGAAAAGAGCATCCCAGTTAGCACCCTTGTAGGCAAGTTGTCCTCGAATAGCCCAGTCATCAGTTTGTTGAACATTAGCGCCAATGTCATTTTTAATAAGGCCGTCGTCACGCTGCCGGATACCCGAGATACGGTAGCTCAGGTCATTCGTGAGGGGGCCGCCAAACGCACCCTCCATACGAATGCGGCCGCTGCTTCCAAGGTCAAGGCTTGCGAAACCACTAGCATCAGAAGTTGGCCTGACGGTGATATAGCGAACAACGCCGCCATTGGCATTCCGTCCAAACAATGTTCCTTGTGGACCACGCAATACTTCCACGCGATCAATGTCAAAAACGCTCAAATTGACAATCGAATTGGACGATAAGTAGCTCTCGTCTTGATAAACCGCAATTGGCGATTCCAAAGACCCTGCAAAGGCATTTTGTGTGACGCCGCGAATATTGAAGGAGTTCACCGTTCCGCCGCCTGCGGCAGATACCTGAACTCCCGGAACCTGAGTCACGATGTCGATGACCCTGAACACACCACGGCTAGCTAACTCCTCACCTCCGATGGCGCTGATCGCAATAGGCACATCTTGGAGACGCTGCTCACGCTTTTGAGCAGTTACGATAATTTCCCCGTAAGAATCGTCGTTGTTGTTTTCGTCAGATTGCTGAACGGCTGCCGGCTGTTCAGCAGGGTTCTCTTGAGCAATTGCATATTGCGATGTGACCAATCCAGAAGCAGCAAACAGAACAGTGGTGAAGCGAGCTTTCATTGTGTTTTCCTCCCATTTAAATTGACCGGCCAACATCATAAGCACGGTTTTCTAAGTCTAATTGTATTCCGTTTCTAGTTTTTAAGCCAATGTACAAAAAACTGCAACTACTTTTTTACGTAGACAAATTCGCTCGCATTCCATTTCTTTTGGTTCAGCGAAGAGCCCAGTTGCACACTGTGAATTTATGTTTTGGCAAGCCAGATACTGGCATGGTTCACGGATAAAAGTTTCATAAACGACCGGTTTGCGTGACGACAAAAGAAGGCAGAATGCTTCCAAAGTCCTGCTCGGAGCAAAGAACAGCTTTAACCGCTTTTTTGAAGCGCCTTGATTACGCCTGAAAAACGCAATTTAGGCCATCGAGCGCTGATGGCCGCATGCGTAATGAAGCGAATAGACAACCTCCAAAATCTGATCTGGTCTTTTGACGGCGGTTTTTATGTTGGCTTTGGCGACCCTATTATCGGTCCATTTCAAGCCAAGATTGAATCGCCGCCTTCATTTCGCCGCGTAACGCAATCATATTGGGCTTGTTGGGATCGTCGTATGCCGTTTGCACTCCGAAACCATCGAGCATCATACGGATCATCTGAGCTATATGAAGACGCCTGACGAGCGAAATACTAGGGTCGATTATTGCTAGTTCCGCGGCCAAGGACTCATCATATTTTTTGTAAGCTGTTTCGAGAATGTTGCAGAGTTGACTGTTTTGCCGAGCAAGTGAGAACAACATTGTCCACAGCGAAGTAGATTCTCCCGCGATAACCTCGACCGCTGAATCTATAATAGCAGAAATACGCCCTTGCTTAGTTGAGGAGTGGGCAGATGCTTCGTGCATTGAGTCGGTGTAGCGCCCTAGTTCCTGATCGAAGACCGCCACAAGCAAATCGTCCTTTGTAGCAAAATAGTACTGAAGGTTGCCGTGAGTTATGCCGATCTGCTCTGCGATGTCTCGGAGAACCAAGCCTGTGATACCTGTTCCGATGAGAGTTTGCCGAGCGACATCAATGATTTGTTGACGCCTTGCCACACCTTTCTGCCGCGGCTTGCGTTCCGATGGCAATACATCTGTTACATTAGGCAAAGCACTGTCCTTCGAAGATTGTTCTAAACATCAATGTACCTCGGAAACGACAATCACAAAATGAACTTTGCTCAGTTTGCCATTACAACTTCGGTCAGGTCGCGCTTAGCACCTCAGCGAAGTTACGGGAATAGGTACCATTGAAGACAGATTTGAAGCGCAACTTTTGAAGATATTTGCCAAGCGTTCCTATGACGGTAAATCGAAATCAAGATTAGAGAACATCTAGCGTTGCTGGTTTATGCATTTTTGACAACCGCGCTGCCATTAGCATCAATATGCCTGAAGCCACTGCGGTTGAAGCTACGTAAACGAATACAGCAGTGACGCTCGCTATCTGCAAAAGCCAACCTGCGATGCCAGGTCCAATCATCCCCCCGATTCCAATCGCAGGGGCGACGAGCGCAACATATCTTCCATCAAGGTCGAGGCGAGATATTTCCGCCATTGCCAAAGGTGTACCAGCGGCCCAGGCGAACATGTACAGGCAATTCCCGACAGCATACAAAAGAAAGTTCGAATTTATAGATAGGCAAATCAGAGCAATAACGACCAGAACCACGGCGATTGTGTATGCCTTTACCGTATTAACACTATCGCCCAATGCTGCGATCAGAACTGAGCCGGAAATGCCACTAATCAGTGTAATCGCCAAAAGCGTGTCGACACTCGTTTGATCAAAGCCTGCAATGCTCCCCATTCGTTCAGCGAAAGCCCACATTGCGGACAAGCTGGCAAAAAGCATGAGCAAGGATAACGTCGCAGAGGTAATCGCAGTACGGTCGACGACGGCATGACGATCCGCCCCCAACTTATCTGAGACATTGGGCATGTCAGCTGATGAGCTTTTCTCCCAAGTGGCAGGCAAGAACAACAGCAATGGGAGTAAAACTGCGATGCAGACAGCCATGGCCGCTGCCGTACCAGCAAATCCAAATTGTCCAGCGGCAGTCAACGGCAACAATAAAATAAGAACGGCGCCAGCGAGGGATTCAAAGGCTACTTTAAAGCCGTACCAGCGTTCTGGTCGACTAGAATCTCCAACAATCACTGAACCAATTGTGTAGTTGATACCAAAGGCCACCCCGCAAACCACGGTGCCTACTAAAAGAGCCGGAAAAGCTGAGAGCCATACACAAAGAAACAATGACAACAATAATACCGGCAAACTGGCTAATGACACAGTGCGCCAATTAAATCGCCTGATCCATGCGAAGGCGCTGATCCCCGCTACGTTGAACCCTAAAAAGAACGCTGTGCCAATCAATCCTGTTTGAGAGCTGACCAACGACTTGCTCGCCTCAATGCTTCCGAGGTAGATCGGAAGCATATTATACATAAGTGCGCCGATGGTCGCGGCAGCAATAGCTGCCATCAAAACAGTCGGCTGATCTGCACGGTTTACTTTTTGCGTGGATTTGTCACTCGATCGAAATGGGTCGTTAGCCTGGCCATCAAGTTGGTCTGATAGTTCGCGAATTTGGTTCGGCATTATAGTCCCCGTGTGAGTCTTGGTGCGTTTCAGCACTCTTTGTTTACGCGTTTGGCCCGCTTCGAACAGGGAGCCTTTTATCGCTCAGGTTTGTGCCGTTCAATTTCTGCAAAGCCACTTGAAAGATGACCAGCCAAATCAGCCTTAAACTGCGTCCAATATCCTCAGTAATGCACTGTTCTGATCAGGTTTTAGGCTCTTTTTGTTATCAATCGCAACAAAAACAAAAGCCGCCAAACACTTTGCTTGGCGGCTTTCGAGAGAGTTAAACGCAGCCACTTAGCTCTTCGTCACTATATGTCTTCAACACCTTTGGATAAGGCAAAACAGCATTGAAATGAGCATATGTGGCCTTGGTCACCTTTAATACAGGAAACTGCACATCCGAAGGGCTTTCAAGGGCAATATGCCCAGGCCCAGTGTAGACTTCAGCACGACCATCATCGCCGATAATTGGTTCGGCAACAAATGAAGCCTCAAGCAGTTGCGCAAGCGTCGGCTTAGCCGCACCCTCAGCGTCAGGCACGATTCGGAGACAAACTAACGGTAAAGCCGAGAGCGATTCTGCTGGCTCGTTGTTAGCCGGCATCATCGAAGCGCGGAGTGCCCGGTCTCCCGGCAGCACTTCCATTACAGCTTCAACGGTGCCGTTGCCGTGCGAAATCAACTCAATCTTGTGCGGACGCTTCTTACCAAAGCCAAAGATTTCGCGCCCAACAATCTGAGAATTTTCTCCGGTTACGTAAACACCGGGAGCAAAACCACATACCTTACCATCGAGCATGCAGAGAATTCCGATATAGACTTCGCCATATGGTCCAAGCGTCGTCCAATGATTGGTCTCGATCACCATAAAAGCCGTGGCTGGTTCAATCAACTCGAGCTCGGGTGGAAGCACTGCTAATGCAGCCTCAGCATCCGTTTCGAATTCAATGACCATGCACTCGGTATTACGATAATGCCATGGGCCCTTTTGCGATTGCGGACTTTGGGCGGGCATAAAACGCCCCCATTTCGACGGTGTAAATTTTCCCATTTTTGCCATTTCAACACTCTCCGTTTATTAATCAGACGAAATATCAAAACATATATATTAGGCCAGTGCAAGGTTTATATCTAGTTCGCAAGTGTATCTAATGCGTGATCCGATTCAAATCACCTCGCCGAGGAGATTGCAGATGCATATTATCAGCCATTTTTCGGCCCTCGCAGAAAGGAAGGCCTCAAAAATTTTTTTGGCAATCATTCCATAATGCATTACAAAATAACTGACGTAAAAATGCCTTATATATATCTATTTAAATGATTTTTAGGTTTTTACTGAAACTGGATGGCTCTAAGCTGTAAAGAAGTCGTTGCCACTTGAAGTTACCGTTCAGAACCGCAGCCATCGAAAAAAAAAAATCGTTTGCCCAATTAAATGGATAGGTGGCCACAAACTGAAAATATCCACATAGGTCTATGGCCTATATCGGCTATGCATATACTCCCACGCCGTTTGATGTTCTAAAGCACAATGGGAGGATCGGAGATTTTGCCAAATAATATTGGACGGCAATTTGGGCGGCTGTGCCATTCTACATGGCTAACTTCAGCCTAGCAATCGCCTCAAAATCTTGCCCACAGGTGATTTCGGGAGCTCATCTAAGATTTCAACATGCCGTGGAATTTTGTACCCGGCCAATCGCGATCGACAGAATGATAGAAATTCATCCACATCGAAACTTTCACGGCATACAACCGTGATAAAAAGCTTTACGGACTCTCCCGTTTTATCATCAGGTACCCCGATACACGCGGACTCCAAAACTGCATCGTGTTCAGAGGCTGCTGCCTCAATTTCGTTGGGATACACGTTGAACCCTGAAACAAGGATCATATCCTTTTTCCGGTCTACAAGTTTAAGAAAACCGTTTTCATTCAAACTCCCGATGTCGCCAGTCATAAAATAGCCATCGCTTGTAAAAATCTCGTCTTCGTGGCCATCATG
>CANGVZ010000079.1 GCA_947457285.1 Flavobacteriales bacterium
AATCCTAAATCGGCAATGGCATTTTTGGCGATGAGCCATACCACCTCTTCTTCACTGGACGTGTCGAGCACGAGGGATGCGAAGCGATTGATGACCGCTAATCGGTCTTCTGTGGTGCTGAGTCTGTGATGAGAGAGACGCATATACTTTATTATACGGGTTGTTTTAAAAAAAGTTAGCCTTTTCGTTCTCGCGATTCCACTACCTTTGAGCATTGCAAAACCATTCAGTCAATATTCCGCTCTATTACGAGACTCATACAGCGTCAGACGCTAATTCTCCGTGGCTTCTTTTTATTCATGGTGCAGGAGGAAGCACCCGAACCTGGCGCAAACAGGTTGAGGCGTACCAAGGAAAATTTCACCTTCTTCTTATTGATTTACCCGGACATGCCCGTTCTGTAGAGGCATCCCAGAGTCAACACCATTATGACTTTGAATGGATTGGAAATAAAATTTGGGAGGTCGTCGACATTCTTCACATTCGCAGCGTTGATATCATTGCTGTGTCGCTGGGAAGCATAATCGCGATGCAAATGCGATTTTCTCGACCAAATGCCGTGAATACCATGGTGTTTGCTGGTCCCATAGTGGCTTTGAATCTGAAGCTGAGACTACTCGCCAGAACCGGCCTCACGTTAGCCAAAGTGATTGGTTATCAAAATTTTTACGCCATGACTGCGCGTATTACATTGCCGCGCAACAATCATAAAAAATCAAGAGACATCTTTGTCAGGGAGTCGAAGCAAATCAGCGATATCGAATATAAGAAGTGGACCGCGATGTATGGCAAGACGTTGGATAGGACGCTAAAACAGCTATTTGACAAGGCCGTTGATGCACCAATCCTATTTCTCATTGGGGCTCAAGATCACCTTTTTATGGGGCCTGCAATGGACTATGCGAAAAAATGTTCGAATGTGATCGTCGAGTTGGTAGACCGTTGTGGTCATCTTGTGAGCCTTGAAAAATCTGATATTTTCAATGTCAAGTGCCATGACTTCCTGGTGAGGAAAAACTCCTAGCCTGCGAGGTTTGTGGGCGCTCCCCGCAAATGCGGGGCCGGGCTGTTCGCTTCAATCTTTTTCTCGCTTCGCTCAAAAAAGGATTTCCGCTGCCATCCCTAGCGCGTCAGCCACGGTCTGCAAGAACGTGCGCTTATTTCTAAAGTTGTTTTTCAGAACCAAAAACAAACCGCTTTATTGATTGGGATTTCCGTTTCGTACAAAAGAAAATTCACATAACACAAGAATTCACTAGAAAGATTTTTTATTTTTGATGTGAGTTCTACAAGTATGATCGCTACAAGTGATGCCCGAACGGGTATGACATCAGAAGAAATTCTGTCTATCAAAGCAAGAAAATTGCACGTGCAATTGTTGTACGCAATTGCATTGATGGCCGTGGTGTATTCTCTTTTGAATTATTACTATCAAATGTATGAGCACTTCAAAATTACCCTTTCGGTATTACCGGGTATTGCTCTTGCTTGGTGGTTAAATCACAAAAATTATTTCTACTGGTCTAAGGTTTGGAATTTTATTGTCATCAATACAGCAATATTTCTGCTGGCCAAGTACTCTCAGAAAGAAACGTATTTATTTGTTTTTTACCTGCCTATTATCGTTGGGAGTCTCATCGTTTTTCAAGGCCGTGAGCGGTTTACAGGTTATTTGTTTGCCTTGATATCGTGCGCTGCAATTGTTGCGATTGTTTTTTGGGATAGTAATTTTTTGATTCGCAATAACAACGAAGTTTCCAATCTCACCGTTGGAAGAATGATGAACGTGTTTGGCGTGGTGGCTAGTTTAATTTTAGAGGTTGTCTTTATTCTCCAAACAAACAAAGAGATTCAGCAGAATCTTATTAGGCAACAGGAAATATCAGAGCTGAGTGTAGAACGATTAAAGACCAGCTTATACGCTCGAAATAGAATGATTGCAATTCTCGCTCACGACGTGAGATCACCGCTCAATATCATTGAAGGGTATCTAGATCAACTCAAAGACGGAAGCATTGACGACAGCACACGCCAACAAGTAATGGAGCTTCTGCACAACAGAGCGAAGAGCACCAATAAGCTGCTGGTGGATATTGTAAAGTGGGCGCAAAGCCAAGGCGAATCCATCCAGTGGACGCCCGAAAAGATTACATTGAGAGAGTTGCGGGAGATGATAGAAGTGATTTGTGAATCCTCCGTTCAAGGAGTTTGTAAGGAAGAGTTCACCATTGGTATCGAACCAGCGGAAGACCGATGGATTGAGGCTGATCGGAACATGATGGATGCAATCTTTAGAAATTTGATTAGCAACGCCATCAAGTTTACGGGAAGCGATAGAAAGATCATTATAGAAGTATCGGTGCAAGGAGGGCTTGGTTGCTTTGCCGTGCAAGACAATGGCTCGGGTATAAGCGCTGATAATCTCGAAAAATTGAGAAAGGGTATTTCATTCTCTACGGCGGAAAGCCTTAATGTAGCGGGCTTAGGGCTTGGAAATACTATCGTTGTTGATTTCCTTAAGCTTCACCAGTCTCAACTGTATATACAATCGCAACAGGGTGAAGGCAGTCGATTCTATTTTTATTTGCCCGTCGCAGCCAAGTAATTGGGATGTCATAGTATCATTGCGCCATGATTGGCCCTAACCCTTTTGATGAAATTCTAATCGTTCAGTTGTCCGAAGGACAGGATTTTCCTGTAGATCTGATTGCTACTAACACGAGCACAGATAAAGCGTTTCGTGATAGAATCTTTACCTCCAAGAAAATTGTTGATACGTCAAATTTTCCCCCAGGACTTTATCAGTATGTATTGAAACATGAAGATAAAGTTCTGGAGGAAGGTTATTTGAAAAAAATCTAGCGCTTATTTCTGCACCCTAACATTGGCGTTGCCAACCTTGATGATATAGCTGCCGTGGCTTTGAGCGGTGAAGTCAATGGTGTTATTAACGCTGTTTATTTTTCCACGTATTATTTCTTTTCCATTAATATCATAAACAAAATATTCTGAACCAATCATTGGAGGTGAAACATGGATACGTAGTTCATTTTGAACAGGATTTGGATATAGGGTAATCGAAGTATCGTCTATATCATTTACTGAAAGAATTGAAATGACTTCACTTATAACAGAACAACCATTACCTCCTGTTATCTCTACGAAATAGTCACCGAAGTCATCTAAACCGAATGTTTGTTCGGTTGCTCCTTCAATTTCTTCACCGTCTCCAGTATACCACTGCCATAAGAATCCTTCGGTTGCCGTGAGTGTTTGATTGATTGGGTCATAAGTAACTTCGTTAGATGGAAGTGGTTCTTCCACCACCAACCACTGTGAACTCACTGTACACAAGGGATTGGTGATGGTCATATCTACAGTCCAAGTATCGCCGAAGGTGGCCGTTTGACTAAACAACAGCTCATTGCTAACAAACTCACCATTCACAAACCATTCTATGCTCTCGATATAGGGATAATCTATGAGTTGCGAGAATTCTTCTCCATAACATTCAGACTCTTCTTCATCGAACTGAGGTATTTCACTACAGTCATAGATTTGATGGTAAGTGGTGTTGGTGATGATTGGAGGATTATCGTCGAAGAATATGGATGCGGTATTGTTTATTACTTCACCAACAGCAATGCCGGGCATAGTGCGTATTTTGTAAATCACATAACCATGTGATTCAGGTTCGTTGGAGGTGCTGTCTGGCAACATGATATTATTGAAAACAAATTTCACCAACCCATCTGGCTGCACGATAGTGCTAAATGAGTGCGATGCGTTTAAGGGTTCGAGCGAACTGAGATCAAGGCGTGTGATGTCTATTTGATCTTCGATCACAACGTCGAATGCGGGAGCGTTTCCAGTATTTTGAAAACGGATTTTATATTGCAATTCGGTGTCTTCTAGGATGAAGTGATTTTCAGTGTATCCTTCAGGCGTAGCTTGTTTGTCATTGGGATCATAGGCACAGCTCACAAGGGCATTGGTAGCCCATGTGTTTGAATAGAAGACCTGAGTACCATCCGATAGTTCTAGATCGAATGTGAACGGGAATGATTGTCCGACATAGTCTACGCCAGGTCCATTGATGTGTGCAATGAGATTGATATAGGTTCCAGGCAACATGTTTTCTATTTCCCATGTAAACACTCCGGGTGCAGGATTTGTGAAAGGCTCCCCGTAGGAAACGGTTTGTGCGGTGAAAAGTGGATTGCCTGTTATTGTAAATGTTCCACTGATGGGTACGGTGCCAGTATTACTGATATAGGCACCAGGATAGAATCCGTTGTTACATTGAATGATGGAAGTGGAGAACATGTTGGTTCCGCTTATCTGAGCCGCTACACCGCTATTAGGAGTCAACCCAACAGGTAGTCCATTGCAAGTGGGTAGAGTAATTGTTTGAGTGTTTTCACCACCGGTCAATACCCAGTTGTCTGCTGTATTATGAAAAGTGACGGTGTAAGAACCAAGTTCTAATCCAGGAAGTACGAAGCTTCCCGAGGCATCAGGATAGATGGTGATATTTAATTCATCAATGGTAATGTATCCAGCGCTGGTGAGGGCAGGTTCTAGAACGGGCCAGCCGTCGCGCACTTCATTTCCGTTGATGTCATTGAAAAATACTCCAGTAATATCGTTTCCAAATAGACAGGAGCCGTCGTCGCATGTGGCCCATGATATATAGTTGCAAGCGGAGGGATCGGTGCATCCATTGACACCGCAGGAACCGTCATCAATGATAGCCTCTGGATCGAAATTGCATGATAGTGGATTGGTGCAGCCGAAAGCACCTTCAACTTGAGAATCGCCCATTAAAATTCCTTTAGTTGTAATAGGTGCTGTATAAGTCACCGCCATTAACCGAATGTAGTAGTTCGTATTCGGTGTTATGGTAAAATAGTCCTCTAAATTTATGGGGGCGGTTACATTATCGCAAAATAGCTCAACAGCATTTTCGCAAGTTCCATTATTCCCAGATTCAAGTATTAATACACTAAGACCATTGGCATTGTATTGATCTTCGTAGAATTCGGCATGAACATTAAATTGGAAATGTGTAAAGTCTTGGCTATTGAATTGGAACCAGCCGTTGTAGAAAAGTGATTCTTGAAAGCATGAAGATCCAGTCATGCTGTAATGACAAAGCGTATCGACAATTGCTACGGAATTTTGCAACGGGGTGGCATATTCGCAGATACTATTTGTCGAAGAAATATCAATAGTAAAGGTTGTTTCTCCTACACATCCTAAGGCATCCGTCACAATCAATTGATAAGTCCCGTTTTGATTCCAACATAAAAAGTTGTTTGTATCTATTTCAGGGCCGTTTGGAATAGTAAATGAATATGGGGGTGTGCCGCCATTGGCCTGAACCAAGAAGCATTCATTCCCGCATCCATATTCGGTATATCCGATTAGAGGGGTCGGAGCATTGTCGCACTGGCTTGATGCCTTGAAATGCGCGAACATTATAATTACAGAACTTAGAATGATTGATTTCCTCTGCGAAAAAGCAAAAAAGGAAATAGAAAATAGAGCGAGAACGGATGATAGTTTTTTCATTCTCTTGAGTTTTTGGATTAAGGAAAAGGAGTTATTAGAACCCCACTTTTGATGTCAAACCTAATTTCTTCGTAAATTTAAGGTTCTAAACCACAAATGAGGTACTCGTTTCTAATACTAATATACCTACTTTTCACCCTACCACACGTGAATGCCCAATGCGATTTTGATAATACATATTGGACCGACCTCACGCCACCGTGCCCTGGCTCTAATTCTACAACGTGCATATTTGGCGGGGAATACGTTAGTGTTAGCGTGATCGAAAACAATACCTATACATTTTCAACATGCGGGGTCATTGCGTTTGATACCCAAATTACTCTATACGATGATACCGGCACGCTCGTGCTCGGATACAGCGATGTTTTTTGTGGAGTGGGCTCTGAAATCACTTGGACAGCAACATACACAGGTGTAGTATATGTCTTGGTAGATGAATACTTTTGTCTGGACAATTTTCTTTGCAGTCAACTTACTGTTTCTTGTAATAATGGCCAAGGTGGCGGCGGTGGATGCAATACTGATGTTATTCTTTGCCAAAACAGTGGAGGCCCCTTTTTCTTTGGTCCTCCTGGTAATCCAGTGAGTTCATGTCTCGACTTCCTTAATACTTCTCAGTATGCCTATATTATGGTCAACATCACCACTACAGGTTTTCTAAATCTGCTCATTGAGGGCGATGCTACAACAGGGTTTTTGGATGTGGCGGTCTTTAATATTCCAAACGGTGTTGACGCGTGTGTGGCGATTCAGGATTTGAATAATGAAATAGCGTGCAATTACGCAAATGCATTTAGTGGTTGCAATCAATTTGGTACGAATTACCCTTGTCTCGCAAGTGTTCCTTCACCATTTGTCACGGCGGGTCAAACGATAATGATAGTGGTAGAAGATTGGCAGGACGGTCCGTCTACTCAATTCAATTTACAATTAGGTCCACCTCCGAATGCTCAATCCGGTCCGGCCAACGCGAGTGTTATTCCCGCGGGGCCATTTTGCATCACTTCACCACCGGTGCAACTTACGGCACAAGATCTTGGCGGTGACTGGACCGGTCCTGGGGTATCGCTGGATGGAATTTTCGATCCTTCGATCGCAGGATTGGGAACGCATCCGATTAATTATTCTATAGGCCAACCTCCTTGTCAAGCTTTGGGAAACACGACCATTACGGTAGTAGATGCGCCTGTCGCTGGGGCGTCCGCTGTTGATATCAGCATCTGTGAAGGAGAAAATGGAGCGGTAGTTTTCAGCGGGACTCCTTTTGCAATTGTGAATTACAACATCAATGGCGGCCCGACTCTGACCATTGCACTGGATGCGTCGGGCACCGCAACACTAAACACCGCGGCGCTTACGACAGATTTTACCGTGAATTTGATAAGCGTCACCATTCCAGGTCCGCCACCGTGTACATCACCTATTACCCAACCTCCAGTCTTCATCGATGTAAATCCCGCCCCAACGATTTCGCCAGTCTATCATGATTGAGCTTTGATTATTTTTGATGAAATTTTGTAAGCGCTGGAATCAAACTCCATACATAATCCGAAGGTAAGACTCACTTTCATTGATATGGCACGAAGCATTGCCATTATCATGATGCTGGAGGGCCATATGACGGGCGCTGCGCTTGCCGACGAATTTCGAAATGATGCGTATCCCATTTATTCGTGGTGGAGGTTTATTCATGGAATTACATCACCCCTTTTTTTCACGGTGTCGGGCGTGATTTTTTCTTACCTGCTTGTTAGTAATGACAGCATTTCATTTTGGAAAAATAATAGAGTAAAAAAAGGCTTTCGAAGAGTAATACAATTGTTGTTTTGGGGATACTTCCTTCAGGTCAATTTGCTCACTGTTTTCAAAGTCGTCTATACAGACATAGAGTATAATACAGAATGGCTGAATTCCTTTCATGTATTGCAGTCTATTGCAACGGGCATCTTTATGTTGTTGGCGCTTTTCGGATTGTATAAATTGCTCAGATTCATTCCGCTTTATATTCTTTACATCATTGGAGGAGTGGTTATTTTTACATTGAATGGCTATTTGGAGAACTACATTTTTGTTCAGAAGAATTTAGTAGCCGGCGGCTTTATCAGCCAGCCACAGTATTTCCCGAGTAATGCTCCTTCGTTTATTCAAAATATTATTTACGGTCAGTACTCGGAATTTAGCATCGTTCGTTTTGGCGGATATACGCTGTTTGGCGGTGCGATTGGCGCTTTAATAAAGAAGTATGAATATCGCATTATCAGTATTAGTGCTTCTATTGCTTTTATTGGAGCAGGTTTGCTCGCAATCCGATTTATGTATCCGGTTTTGGAGTGGGTGGATGACATGCTCTATGATCAGCGCTTGGAATTGCTCAGAGTGCAGATATTCAATGAGCCGGCTATGGCGGGCATGGGGATTATTCTGATGGCGCTCGGTATTTTGATTTTGCTCAATAGATTCTTCACAATACCGCAAAATCTATTTCTGAAAATGGGACAGAATACCCTACCCATTTATATTCTTCATGTCATCATTCTTTATGAGGGTATTTTTGGTTTCGGACTATATCCAAGTCTTATCAATCACAACCTAAATCCTTATCAGTCGGCGCTCGTAAGCGCATCGTTCATTGGCCTTTTTTTCCTAATTGTAAAATACATCGAGCCTTTGGAAGAATTG
>CANGVZ010000080.1 GCA_947457285.1 Flavobacteriales bacterium
AATAAATTTGGAAGAATATTATTTTGATTTGGTGTTATTATTAAAAAACAAATCAAATGAAAACAAAACTTTTAATGATTTCAATGATTCTTCTTTTTGCGAAGAGTTCTGTGGCTCAGTCAATTAACAAATGGGGGGGGTAATTAACAACCCGAAATTAGCAAATGGATTTGTGATTCTTGAAAAGAGTCCCGCGGTAAAGACGTGGCAGGCGAACATTATCAAGCGGTCCTATAATGGTACTTCTCACTCGGACGAAGTAGTTCACAAGGAAGTGTTTAATGGATTAAACTCTTATTTTATACCAACAAAGTACCGAGAGGACTTGTCAACTCACGAGTATTTGTACGAGATTCTAGGATACTCTGAGAGTGGGACTGTAGTTTATGATACAGGTATTCAGCCTACAATAGGAGATGGTACACCCATGATATTGCGAAAAACATGGGAGTGTGATGGCTTTGATTATGCATATAAAATAGAATTATACTCTTTACCAGGTGGCGGAAGCGGGGTAATTAGCGTTGTTGGGCCAGGGTATGTTTATGAATACTTAAGGCCCGAAGACCTGCCTTGCGGTCTTCCACAAGATCATCCTAGTTATATAAATTTTAATATAGCACATAATCTAACATCAGGTTGGTGTTCCGAGCTCGGATCCTTCTCACCTCAAGTCTACGAGATAACTAATAACGATCCTTCTACTGGAGTGAATTACTATGACCGTTTTGGATATCTTATCTATACAAGTAATGTTTATGCGGTTCAGAAAGCAAATTGGAAATGGCCAAGTGGAAGTATTTATGTAGATAACATTTCTAATGTTGACGATTTAATAGGCGCAAATTTGGATTTCATAATTGATTGGATAAACACGCATTCAAATATAGCGTTAGTGAGCCCATTGCATCCGCAGCTCGAATGCTTCAAATATGACCCTCTTGGCCCCATTGATGAAGACTCAGAAAGTGAATTTGATTGTATCATGGATGGTATTGCAGCACTCGTAGCGAGCCCAAGCTTCACTATTTCTTATGAAGGTAATTATCTTGGAATAATGGAGATAACTAACAATTGTTACCAAACTGGTGGGAATAGTTATTTGGACGCACTCGATATAATTGATATATCAGACATTAATAATCCAGTTCAGGTTGTGTCTCTCGGAAAGGACGAATTTTTAGATGAAAATGGTGAATTTACTATTCCAAATTTTACAATAGACAAGGGCACACATTGGGTATCCGGTTCATACAGTGACGGAAGGAAAATCAACTTCTTCATGCATACGAATAAAAAAACACTTAACACCCTGAATGAAGCGATGTTCGTAAATTTTGCAATTGCACCAGTTCCAATTCAAGGTGATCATTATACGTTGATTGGTAATAGTTCAATTAGTACTTCCGCCATCTATGAAGTATATAATAATGCGGGCGAAGTAATTTACAAGGCAGAACTCAAGTTGTCGCCTAATGAAACCTTGAAGGTTCCAATACAAATTACACCTACTATACCAACAGGTAATGTAATTCATAGATTCGTTTTTGAAGACGGTAGTATAAAAACAATAAATACTATTAAGTAACATGAAAAAACCCATCACAATAATTCTTTGCTTTTTGTTTGGGCAAATATCGATACTTGGCTTTTCACAAGTTTCACCAGTTTGGCAAACTTTCTTCGGGGGTAATAAAAGCGAAAGTGTTTTGATTTCACATAGATGTTCGAATGGCGATTACATATTTGGTGGTAGCAGTTCTTCTGATATGGAAATGCCCTATTCCTATGCGATTAATCCCTCTTATGGCGGGGGTGTAGAAGATGGTTTTATTGCTAGATTTAATACAAGCGGAGAGTTATTGTGGTGGACTTTTTTTGGAGGTGAAGGAAGTGATTTTATTAACTCTATTCAAGAGCTAGAAGACGGGTCATTATGGGTTGGAGGATCCACTTCTGGAACTATACAAACGTCACAGGATGCAATTAAAACATCTCAAGCTAGTTTAGGGAGCTTCGATTGTTTTATTGCAAAGTTTAGTTCCGATGGAGTGTGGCTAGAGGGGACGATGTTTGGAGGCGAGGGAATCGATAGGCTAAGCACATTTAAAGTTTTGAGTGATGGTAAAATTATTCTTGTTGGGCTCACCAATTCTTTAGATATGGCCGTTGGGGAAGTTTGGGATTCAGTATTATCAACGGAGAATGCTGCCTTTGTCTCTGTTTTAGAGTCTATATATGCGATCGAAACCTACTCTTATTTCGAAGGGGACGCTCAAATAGGTTCGAATGAAATAGGAGATGTCGCAGCGATTACAGCGGACAATGAAATAATATTTTACGGGTCTTCTTCTTCAACTGATGGAGTAATTTTTGGCAACTCGCAATATCAAACACCCTTTACCATTGGGCCAGGATTTATTGTTCGGCTCACGCCTCAAGGTTTTCCGGTTTGGGGTACATACTATAATTTTCAAACTGTTTTTAGAAGACTAAAGGCGTTAGATCAAGGGCTTTTTGTTATATATGGCAAGGCCTTACCTGGGGTTAATCTGGCAACCGAAGGAGTCTACCAAACTGACCTTATTGGTCAAGCAGATGGCTTAGTGTCATTATGGAACAATGAAGGGCAGTTAATTTGGACTTCTTACTTAGGATCAGACGATAATTCATTGTTTTCTGATGATATAAGAGGGATTGCAATGTATGAGGATCGTATTGTTTTTTCTGGAGTTGTGTCAAGGTTAGATAACATCAGTACTCCCGATGCATGGCAAAATGAGGTTGAGGCAGGGCCTACGAATTCATTAGGTTTTTTTGGTTGGTTTAATTTAGACGGACAACTAGAATATCTGAGCTACCTAGCTCATCCTGTGATTAGCACTTCAGTTTCAAGTATCTTAATTGATGGGAGCTCACTGATTACTCCTGTTCGAGTAAATGGATATAATGAATGGATTCAATCGTCCGAATTAAACCAAGAGTACAAGGGGCTAAACGATATATGTTTAATGAAATTTGATCTTAATACAGGGATCGAAAGTGCAGAGGCATCACTAGGTTTATTTTTATACCCGAATCCTGCCGTAGAAGAAGTATTTATTACTGGTATAAACAGTGTTGGGGCGACAGCTGTGGTATACGATTCTCAGGGAAAGATATGCTTAAAACAGGATTTAAATAGGTCACTAAAAATATCAGAACTTTCCCAAGGTACTTACATTGCGTTAGTCTATACAAAAGACGGCTCGGTTCATATGGGTAAATTTGTAAGGCTTTAGTGGCATATTAATGTGAATCTACTCCGCGTTCACTCGTATCGCCAACTCCTTCAATTGTTCTTCACTAATCGGGCTGGGGGCGTCGATCATGACGTCGCGGCCGCTATTATTTTTCGGGAAAGCGATGAAGTCACGGATACTTTCAGATCCTCCAAAAAGCGAACACAAACGGTCGAAACCAAACGCAATTCCTCCGTGGGGCGGCGCTCCATATTCGAAGGCATTCAACAAGAATCCAAACTGTGCTTTCGCTTCTTCGTCTGAGAAACCGAGGAGTTTGAACATCCGGCTCTGAACTTCTCTATCATGAATACGAATCGATCCTCCACCTACTTCTACACCATTAATCACGAAGTCGTATGCGTTGGCATTTACTTCGCCAGGTGTGGTGTCAAGCAAGTGAATTTGATCGGGCTTTGGTGAGGTAAACGGATGGTGCATCGCATGCCATCTGCCGGTATCTTCACTCCATTCGAGCAACGGGAAGTCGAGTACCCAAAGTGGAGCAAATACTTCTGGATTGCGCAATCCCAGGCGTGTTCCCATAAGCAAGCGCAACTCATTTAGTTGCTTGCGTGTGGTATGAAGATCACCACTGAGCACGAGGATGAGGTCTCCTGCTTTTGCTCCTGCTTTTTCCGCAATTGCTTTCCAATCTTCTTGTGAATAGAATTTATCGACGCTTGATTTGAAAGTTCCGTCTTCATTGCACATGCAATAAACCAGTCCTTTCGCTCCGATCTGCGGGCGCTTCACCCATTCAGTCAATTCATCGACTTGTTTGCGCGTGTAGTTGGCGCAGCCGGGAGCAACAATACCAATCACTGTCTCCGCGCTATCAAATACATTGAAGCCCTTGCCCTTCATGAGGTCGTTTAGGTATTTAAACTTCATGGCGAAGCGGATGTCTGGTTTGTCAGAACCATAATGATGCATTGCGTCTGCGTAGAGCATGCGCGGCACGCTGGCGATATCAAAGTTTTTAACGGTCTTAAATAAATGACGCACCAAACCTTCGAAAGTGTTGAGGATGTCTTCTTGTTCTACAAACGCCATTTCACAGTCGATCTGTGTGAACTCTGGTTGGCGGTCTGCACGAAGGTCTTCATCACGGAAGCAACGCACGATTTGATAATAGCGGTCGTAGCCGCTCACCATGAGCAATTGCTTGAAGGTTTGAGGCGATTGAGGCAACGCATAGAATTGACTTGGATTCATGCGGCTAGGTACTACAAAGTCGCGTGCACCTTCTGGTGTTGATTTGATGAGATACGGTGTTTCAATTTCCAGAAAAGAAAGTGAATCGAGGTATTTGCGTGTTTCGATACCGAGTTGGTGACGCAACATTAGGTTGTTGCGAAGAGGGTTTCTTCTCAAGTCAAGGAAGCGCCATTGCATGCGGAGGTCATCGCCGCCGTCGCTTTCATCTTCGATGGTGAAAGGAGGTGTTTTGGCGGCGTTGAGCACTTCCATTTTTTCCACTATAATTTCAATGTCTCCCGTGGGCATCTTAGCGTTTTTGGAAGAGCGTTCTACCACTTTGCCCGTCGCCTTTACTACGAATTCGCGACCAAGCTTGCGCGCGGCAAGGCAGAGCGACTCGTCAGTGTCTAGGTTGAACACCAACTGGGTGATGCCATAACGATCGCGAAGATCGACGAAGGTCATGCCTCCGAGATCGCGTGAACGTTGAACCCAACCACTGAGGGTAACAGACTGACCAATATGAGTGCTGCGCAATTCGCCGCAAGTGTGAGAACGATGCATAATATCAAATAATAAGGGCGCAAATATACTGGAGGGGGGGAATATTTGGGTATGTTTGTAATAGAAGAATTCAAACCGAACCAAATGAAAAACCTTAATCCTGTTGCACTAATTCTAGTCGTTTTCCCTATTTTTTATTCTATCACTTCTAATGCTCAATGCGCTTTGACGGGTGCTTTTGACTACACTGTTTCAAATGGAGTTGTTACATTGGAAGCGTCGGATTTACTTGAAGATTGTCCGAACGCAGCCTATTTTACCTATGATTGGAATGGTCCGATTAATCAAACTACTTCTACGAATATTGTCCAGTCTTCGAGTATATCACCCGGAAACTACACCCAATGTGTTGAAGTGACGGCCTACAGTCAATCGGGAGTTGTTTTAGGAACAAATCAGTCTTGTCAAATAATGAGCGTATCTTGTGGTCAGGCTTTTGGAAGTGTGAGCACTATCTCCGCAACCGAAAACTCAGTGACACTAGCACTAAATTTGATTTCAGATATTGACCCCGTGGCTTACACATGGAGCGCCACGGCAGGCCCATTCACTCAGCCAAATACACCGATGCTCACGATTACAAACCCTCAATATCCTTTTGAGGGGTCAGTAGTAGTTACGGTTGCGTCCACTTGCACCTACGCATTTACTTTCGAAGTACTAGAAGCCACACCTACTTGTGATGTTGATTTTACTATGTATGTAAATGAAAATTTGGTGACCATTTATGAAACGTATAATGGCAACCCAATCTATCAAAATGGGAGCCCGAATTTTTCTTCTGAATATACAGCAAATGGAGCGGTAGTGGCTACTTCACATAATCCAAGTTTTTACTTGCCGGCAGTCGGAACTTATACTATTTGCAACAATGTAGTTTCACAAGGGTGTTCAAACGAAATTTGTCATGACGTAACAATAACCTCAGTAAATTCCAATTGCTCCGCCTCTTTTGATTATTCAAGCTCGGGTTATGATTATTTCTTTTGGAATACGTCAACAGGCTATTATACATCAATAGGCTGGTATGTAGATGGTGTATATCATTCTTCGGGCGAACAGTTTTATCTAACGTTATCACCTGATCAGTATACCTTGGTAGAAATAGTAGTGTCAAATGAATTCACCGATTGCAGTGACACATTTGGACAAGAATTGATGGCCGTAGAAAATTTCTTAGTCTGTGGCTACGTCTATCAAGACCCTAACCACAATTATGTTTTTGATCAACAGGATGCGGGAGTTGGTGGAATTCAAGTAACCAGTTTATTTGGTCAGGAAATAGCTATAACAGACGCAACTGGTTACTACGAGATAAATGTCTTTCCCGGAGACTTCGCACTTGAATTTAATTCAGAGAATTCTAGTTTTTTATTTCGTGATTCCAGTGAAGAAATTAGCTATATATTCGAAAATTCCTATCTTATTGAAGGTTGCAATCAAAACCAGATTGTCGTAAATACTGAGTATTCAACTTGTGGTAAAGTATTTTTTGACGCAAATCAAAATACTGTTTTTGATTTAGGAGAGCAGCCTTTGAGTGGAGCACAGATCAGCTTTTTTTATACAGGCGAATCTGGTTTTACAGAGGAGTTAGTCGCCTATTCAAATGAAGAAGGAAATTATTGCGCTACGTTTACAGGCCTTTATAATTATGCTTTTTGCACTTACACTCTTGCGTCTGGAGATGTACTCACACAGGGGATTAACACTCAAAATAACTATATTGACGATGCTGGAGTTATTATGGGCAATCAGATTCCTCTTTATTTTGCCGAAAATGCAATAGAAGTTGGTATAAGTATTAGCGCATATAGCAATGCTACACCAGGGTTTGAGGGGAACTATGTAGTTACGGTCCATAACTATGGCAGTGAGGAGGCAGATATTGATTTTTCAATTCAATTTCCAAACACTCAAGAAATAGTCGGTACTCCACAATTTCAGGGAGAGGCAGGAGTTTGGAATTCTACCACAAATACCTTGACATTTAGCAATATTTCTATCTCAGGATTTAGTCAATCCAGTGTAAATATCAATATACTAAATAGCGTCAATTCTGTACTCGGAGATGTAATTTTTATCGTTGCGCAGGCCTCTGTGAATAATGGCACTGATGTAAACTTTAATAATAATGATTATACATTATCTCAAATAATCATCGGTTCATATGATCCGAATAACAAGCTTTGCAATCCTTCGGGCCAGAATACGGATGGACAAATGTTGCCAACGAATGATCCATTTACTTATACTATTAATTTTCAAAACACTGGAACAGCTCCAGCCTACACCGTGCGAGTTGAAGACCAGCTTGACAGTGACTTGGATTGGTCTTCCTTCGAGATGCTGTATGCTTCACATGCTTATAGCGTGCAGATGCAAGATGGTTATTTGATATGGACTTTTAACGAAATTATGTTGCCCGATTCCAACTCAAACGAGCCGGAAAGTCATGGACATATTGTGTTTCGAATTAAACCAATAGCCGACAAACCCGTGGGCACTGTTTTCGAAAACACAGCATACATCTATTTCGATTTTAATGAACCAATTATTACAAATACAGCAATCATTACTTTCGTGAGTGAAGTGGGTGTTGCTGAAGAGGAAGAGCCTTCATTATTTGTAAGACCGAATCCAGCAAATGATTTTGTCATTGTTTCATCAGATCTCTTGAATGGCGATGCAATGATCCGTCTCCTCGATATGCAAGGAAGATTAGTGTTTGAGCAAAAAGTGACTAATATCAGTCAGTTCCAATTGCCACTTTCTGTCGATGCTGGTCAGTATATTATTCAGATTCAAAATCGCTCAAACGTAGGCGCCAGTCGATTGGTAGTGAGGTAGAATGTTCAATCGTACGGCAGGGTGACGTGTTATTTTGGAAAATGACTATTGTGATTTTCAAGTCACTTCATGCAACCCTTTTTAATAAAAAAGACTCTTGAATAAAACCATCTACTACTATGAGTAAGAAAATTATATTTTCCTTGATGCTTTCTCTAGCATCTTTATTTGGAGCCGCGCAGTGCGAACTCAATGCGAATTTTGAATATGCGCTCTCAGGCAACCAGACATGGGTTGATTTGTGGGCCATCATTAATGATTGTCCTCAAGCAGATTCCGTAACTTATCAATG
>CANGVZ010000081.1 GCA_947457285.1 Flavobacteriales bacterium
AAAAAAGAAGAACCCGAATGGTTGCTCGAATGGAGATTGGAAGCATTCCGCGCTTGGCAAAAAATGACGGAACCAGAATGGGCTCACGTTCAATATACCAAGCCCGACTTTCAAGCCATCTCTTATTATGCCGCTCCCAAAAAGCGCCCGAAATACAACAGCATCGATGAAATCGATCCTGAGCTTCGCCGCACCATGGAACGCCTTGGTATCTCTCTCGAGGAACAAAAACGTCTCAGCGGTGTTGCCGTTGACTTCGTTTTGGATTCTGTTTCGGTAGCAACTTCTTTCAAAGAAAAACTTGCTGAGCTCGGTATCATCTTCTGCTCTATGAGCGAAGCGGTGAAAGAACATCCAGAGCTTGTAAAAAAATATATCGGTACTGTGATTCCTCGCAGCGATAACTTCTATGCTGCTCTCAACAGCGCTGTATTCACCGACGGTTCATTCTGCTACATTCCCAAAGGCGTGCGTTGCCCAATGGAACTGAGCACCTATTTCCGTATCAACGAATCAGGCACGGGTCAATTTGAAAGAACACTCGTCATCGCTGACGAAGGTTCTTACGTTAGCTATCTCGAAGGATGCACCGCTCCACAAAGAGACGAAAACCAATTACACGCTGCTGTAGTGGAACTCATAGCGCATAAAGGCGCTGAAATAAAATATAGCACCGTTCAAAACTGGTATCCTGGTGATAAAGACGGAAAAGGTGGTGTCTTCAACTTCGTTACAAAACGCGGACTTTGCGAAGGCAATCACTCAAAGATTTCTTGGACACAAGTAGAAACGGGTTCCGCAATTACATGGAAATATCCAAGCTGCGTATTGAAGGGTGATTATAGTGTGGGTGAATTCTATAGCGTAGCTGTTACCAACAACGCGCAGCAAGCGGATACCGGCACAAAAATGATTCACATCGGTCGCAACACCAGCAGCACCATTATATCAAAAGGTATCAGCGCAGGAAGTTCGCAAAACTCTTATCGAGGATTGGTACAAATCAATCCTTCGGCAGAAAACGCGCGCAACTTCTCTCAATGCGACTCGCTTCTGATGACCGACCATTGCGGTGCACACACCTTCCCATATATCGAAGTGAAAAATAAAACAGCGAAGGTGGAACACGAAGCAACAACATCCAAGATTGGAGAAGATCAAATCTTCTATTGCTTGCAAAGAGGCTTGAGCGAAGAGAAAGCGATATCGCTCATCGTAAATGGTTACGCAAAAGAAGTACTCAATCAACTTCCAATGGAATTTGCAGTAGAGGCACAAAAACTCCTCTCCATTTCTTTAGAAGGTAGTGTAGGATAAATTATATAATTCCAAAGGTCTGCAAACATTGATTTGAAAAGGCTTTTGGTTAAAATAACAACGATGTTACAAATCAAAAATCTCCAGGCTCGCATCGAAGAAAAAGAAATTCTTCGCGGCTTAAACTTTGAAGTTAAACCAGGCGAAGTACACGCAATCATGGGTCCTAACGGATCTGGTAAATCTACGCTTGCATCTGTACTCGCTGGAAAAGAAGATTACGAAATCACTGGTGGTGAAGTATCTTTCAAAGGAAAAGACTTATTGGAAATGTCACCAGAAGATCGTGCCCGCGAAGGCCTCTTCCTCGCTTTCCAATACCCTGTAGAAATCCCAGGAGTTAGCAATATCAACTTTTTGAAAGCTGCGCTTTCGGAAGTGCGCGAATACCGTGGTCTTCCACAATTGACCGCTAAAGAATTTTTAGCTTTGGTAAAAGAAAAATCTTCTCTTGTAGAATTGGACGGTCAACTTGCCAATCGCTCCGTAAATGAAGGTTTCAGCGGTGGTGAGAAAAAACGCAACGAAGTATTTCAAATGGCGATGTTGGATCCAACTCTCGCAATTCTCGACGAGACTGACTCTGGTCTTGATATCGATGCATTGCGCATTGTAGCCAACGGCGTGAATGCAATGCGCTCACCCGAACGTTCATTCGTTGTGATTACACACTATCAGCGCTTGCTCGACTTCATCGTGCCAGACTACGTACACGTACTTTACAAAGGACGTATCGTGAAGTCGGGTACAAAGGAACTCGCTCTCGAACTCGAAGAGAGAGGATATGATTGGATTAAAGAAGAAGTAGAAGCTGCACAACTCTAAACCATGAGCACTACTACAGCCATAGCCCCAAAAGAAAAATTTCTTCAGCTCGTTGAGGAATCAAAAAAGCAATTCGGCCTCGCCGATGAGCAGCGTGAAGCAGCGTTGGAGTTTTTGAATCAATTCGAAATTCCCACAACCCGCGACGAAGAATGGAAATACACCCGTACCACCAAGCTCTCTAATGAAGCATGGAAATGGTCGAACGATCATTCGGTTGAAACAATCGTTCCTTATCGCATTCCAAAATTGAATGCATTGGAATTGGTTTTTGTGAATGGTAAGTTTTCACAGGAATTAAGTTCGAATGTCCTGTTAGATGGTTTGACTTTCATGGAAGGCGCAACATTGGTATCGAATGAAGCCAATCAAAACGATCCGGCAAATTTCTTTGAAGCGTTTCAACGTGCCACTACCACTGGTGCTATTTATTTGGGAACTTCTTCAAAAGTAGCCATTGACAAGCACTTCCACATCATTCACCTCATCACCGATCAGAACGCCGTTTCTACGCCACTGATTGTTTTGAATGTGCAAGCAAACTCCAAACTCTCGGTTACTGAATCTTTTTGTGGAAATACAAATGGCCTCACTATTCGTCGATTGTCAGCAAACGTCGCTACAAATGCCCGTTTGGAATACAACAAAATTCAAAACGAAGGCGATGAGCACTACCTCATCAATATCGATGAAGTAGCCATTGACAGAGACGGATATAGCAATCTCAATACGCTCACCGTGGCTGGCGGCTGGGTGCGCAACGACTTGCGTATCGCTCTTAATGGAGAAAATATCGAAGCAAATCTCAGCGGATTCTATTTGCCTAGAAATAAACAACACATCGACAATCACACCAAGGTGGATCACAAACTTCCACATTGTGTTAGCAATGAATTGTACAAGGGTATCCTTTTCGATTCGAGCACAGGTGTATTTAATGGTAAAGTTTACGTTTGGAAAGACGCGCAGAAAACAAATGCGTATCAAAACAACGCCAATATCATCGCTGGCGACAACGCTGTGATGAATACCAAACCAGAGTTAGAAATCTATGCCGATGATGTGAAATGCAGCCACGGTACTACTACTGGTCAATTGGACGAACAAGCTATGTTCTATCTCCGCGCACGCGGAATGAGCCCCGATAGCGCCCGCAAACTACTCACCACAGCTTTTATCAATGATGTATTGAACAAAGTGGATGAGGAGGTTGTAAGAGAATACGTAATTCAACTCCTCGTAGAAAAAGAATTACTTACAATATGACAACACAAGATTCCATCATACTTCCAAAGGCCGTAGATAAACTACGTGACGAATTTCCCATTCTGCACCAAGAAGTAAATGGACATCCACTTGTGTATCTCGATAATGCTGCCACTTCTCAAAAACCTTTGAGCGTAGTAGAGAGCATTACCAATTATTATCTCGGTTACAATGCCAACATTCACCGCGGAGTGCATCACCTCGCAAATTTGGCAACTGAGGCTTTTGAAAAAACAAGAAAGAAGTTAGCTGCTTTTCTCAATACACCCGATCAAAGAGAAATCATTTTCACATCGGGAACAACAGATTCCATCAATCTCGTAGCGCAAGCTTGGGGCCGAATGAACGTTCATTCGGGTGATGAAATTCTCGTGAGCATGCTCGAACACCACAGCAATATCGTGCCGTGGCAGATGCTCGCTCAAGAAAAAGGCGCCGTTGTTCGCGTTATTCCAATCACTCCAAAAGGAGAATGGGATCTCACCGATTTGAATCAACTCGTGAACGCGAAGACCAAAATCATTGCGGTAAATCACGTTTCAAATGCGCTCGGCACCATCAACCCCATCGAGATATTGATCGCTGAAGCTAAGAAAGTAGGTGCAAAAGTCCTCATCGATGGCGCTCAAAGTGTAGTACATTTTGAAGTAGATGTAAAAGCATTGGATTGTGACTTCTATTGTTTCAGCGCACACAAACTCTACGGCCCAACCGGCGTAGGCGTGCTATATGGAAAAGCTGAAGTATTGGAGGCTATGGCGCCATACCGTGGCGGCGGCGAAATGATTCACACTGTTTCATTCTCTGGCACCACTTATAATGAAATACCTCACAAATTCGAAGCAGGAACACCTAACATCGAAGGCATCATTGCATTCGGCGCTGCAATCGACTTCGCAACTTCTTTAGATAAAGATTTTGTGCAGAGCCACGAGCACGAATTGCTTCGATATGCCACCGAGAAACTGAGCTCCATTGAGGGACTCAAGATTTATGGTGAATCGGAAAATAAAGTAAGTGTCATCAGCTTCCTCGTTGATGGCATCCACCCTTATGACCTAGGCACTTTGCTCGATCACCAAGGCATAGCGGTTCGCACGGGACATCATTGCACGCAGCCACTGATGGAACATTTTGGAATCCCTGGTACGGTGCGCGCTTCATTTGCAGTGTACAATACCATTGAAGAAATCGACATGCTCTACAATGCGCTTCTAAAGGCGATTTCGATGTTAAAATAATTATGGCAACGATAGAAGAAAGACAACAAGAAATCATTTCTGAATTCAGCATGTTTGACGACTGGATGCAGAAATACGAATACATCATCGAGTTGGGAAAGGACTTGCCATTATTGGAGGAAGAAAAAAAATCGGATGATTTGTTGATCAAAGGATGTCAATCGCGCGTTTGGCTTCATGCAGATTACGCGAATGACGGTACCATTCACTTCAAAGCGGATAGCGATGCTATTATCACCAAAGGCCTTGTATCTTTGGTGATAAGAGTTTTGGACGGAATGCCCGCAAAAGAAATCGCACAAAGTGACCTACACTTTGTTAATGACATTGGACTCAGCAGCCACCTCAGTCCTACTCGAAGCAACGGCCTTGCTTCGATGATAAAACAAATGAAAATTTACGGCCTCGCCAAAATGTAAATAGCAGAAACGTGAAAGCAGAGTTACAAAATAAGATCATTGAGATTCTCAAGACCATCTACGATCCGGAGATTCCAGTAGATATCTATGAGCTCGGACTAGTGTATATGATTGATATCAACGACGAAAACTTCGCCACGATCACCATGACACTCACCTCGCCTTCATGTCCTGTGGCTGAAACATTACCTCCCGAAGTGGAACAAAAAGTAGCCTCTGTACCAGGAGTAAACGGTGCCAAAGTGGAAATCACCTGGGATCCACCATGGGACAAGAGCATGATGAGCCAAGAGGCTATGCTTGAATTGGGCTTTCTTTAATATCTTTCACCACTATGAAAAAAATCGCCATCCTCGGATCTACGGGGTCTATCGGCACGCAAGCGCTTGATGTCGTGCAATCCAATCCTGATCACTTCTCTGTAGAAGTGCTCACCGCACATTCCAACGCTGACTTGCTGATTGAACAGGCGAAAAAATTCAAACCAAATGCCGTTGTTATCGGCGATGAGTCGAAATACCAAATTGTAAAAGACGCACTTTGGATCGATGACATCAAGGTTTATGCAGGTCAAGAAGCACTCGAGCAAATTGTAGAAAGCACAGAAATCGAGCTCGTCCTCACAGCGCTGGTTGGCGCCGCAGGCCTCAAACCGACTGTAAATGCCATTCAGGCTGGCAAAACCATTGCTCTTGCAAATAAAGAAACCCTTGTAGTGGCGGGAGACCTCGTTACGGCATTGGCAAAATCGAAAGCAGTAAATATCTACCCTGTCGATAGCGAGCACAGCGCGATTTTTCAATGCCTCGCCGGCGAATGGCACAACCCCATTGAGAAAATCATCCTCACCGCGAGTGGTGGACCTTTCAGAGGCAAGACTAAGGAATTCCTCAGCACTGTCACCAAGGCCCAAGCACTCAAACATCCCAACTGGACGATGGGCGCTAAGATCACAATCGACAGCGCATCCCTCATGAATAAAGGGCTTGAAGTGATAGAAGCAAAATGGCTTTTCAATTTAAAGCCTTCTCAAATAGAAGTGATCGTGCATCCGCAGTCAATCATTCACAGCATCGTGCAGTTTCAAGACGGTAGCATGAAAGCCCAGATGGGACTGCCCGACATGAAACTTCCAATTCAATACGCGATGGGTTATCCGAATCGTTTGCCATCTGATTTTCCAAGATTTGATTTTACAAAATATCCTCAACTAACCTTCGAACAGCCGGATACCAGCACTTTCCGTTGCCTCAGCCTCGCATTCGAAGCAATGGAGCGCGGAGGAAATATGCCATGCATCATGAATGCGGCGAACGAAATTGCAGTCGCTAAATTCCTCAATGACGAAATTGGATTTTTGGAAATCCCTGATATGATTGAGAAAGCGATGAATACCATCGACTACGTTGCGACGCCAACACTAGATGACTACATCGCTACAGATTTTGCGGCACGAGAATGCGCCGTGGCACTCTAACTTTTTCTAAGGAATAACATGGTATCGGGATAATCAGTGATAATCCCATCGACCTCAAGTCCTACTAAACGTTCGGCTTCTTGTACGTCATTTACGGTCCAAGGCACCACAAGCATATTCTTGCCATGCGCATATTCTACCAAATCTTCTGTAACGAGTTTGTAGAATGGACTTATCACATGAGGCTTGAAACCGAGAGTTTTAATTTTCTCTTGATAATCTTCACTTTCATCCACCAATAAAGCCAAATGCATATCACGCTTTCTTTCTCTCACCACCTGTAACGCGCGAGTATCAAAGGACTGAATGATCGTTCGGTTTTCTACTTTTTTTCTATAAACAACATCCAATACCAAATTCGCAAACTCTTCGACACTTGGATGCGTCACACCATCTCCTTCTGGTGTTGACTTGATTTCGATATTATAATTCACTGGATTTAATCCCTTTTTTACAATCGTCATTTCCACCGAATGAATGACTTCTTCGAGTGTCGGGATATAGGTATCCATTTTACGTTGATGAGGAAACTTCGTAACAGGAGTGGAACCGCAATCCCAGCTACGTAGCTGCTCAGCTGTTAGCTCGTAAATCTTTGGTCTGGGAATAGAATCGCTGCCTTCTACACCTCTCAAAACACAGAAATCTGGAACGAATGGATCGTGGCAAACAACGACCTGCCCATCTGCACTGATATGAACGTCTAATTCTAAAGTTGTCACCTGAATTTCAAGCGCATGCAAAAAGCCTTGAATGGAATTTTCCGGATACTCCCCTCTGCTCCCTCTATGCCCTTCAATGTCGATCGGACGCTCTCCTCCACAAGACGATAGAAATAACAGGAAAGCTATAAACAATACATTTCTCATTGTGGCGAAGGTACGACACAAAAAACAACTTTTTGAAATAGAATATATTACCCTAAATCTAACGCTCCCTTTAAACTAACATAACCAAGAGCCCCGAATCTTTGTAACAAAATTCCGAATTCCGAATTGAGAATTGAGAATCACAACCATGAGATACAACCAAAGAAGAAAAATCGATGCGCTCGTCATCTCTGACGTGCACCTAGGAACCTACGGCTGTCACGCTTCTGAACTTGTTCGCTACCTCAAAAGTGTCGCTCCAAAAAAACTCATTCTCAACGGCGATATCATCGATATCTGGCAATTCTCCAAAAAGTATTTTCCAAAAGAACACATGGCCGTCGTGAAAGAAATCACACGGATGCTGTCTCACGGAGTAGAAGTCTATTACATCCCCGGCAACCATGATGAAATGCTCCGTAAGTTCGCTGGCAATCGCATCGGAAACTTTTACATCGACAATAAGGTATTATTAGAATTAGATGGGAAAAAAGTTTGGATCTTCCATGGTGATGTATTCGACGTCACAATGAAATTCTCTCCCGTCATCGCCAAATTAGGTGGAAAGGGCTATGATATGCTCATTCTCGTAAACCGAATGGTCAATCGGTTATTGGAAAAATTTGGTAGAGAAAAAATTTCACTTTCCAAAAAAATTAAAGACAGCGTTAAGGCGGCAGTGAAATTCGTCAATGACTTTGAAAATACAGCAATTAAACTTGGAATTCGCAATCAATATGATTATGTCGTTTGCGGTCACATTCATAAGCCCG
>CANGVZ010000082.1 GCA_947457285.1 Flavobacteriales bacterium
CCTTTCACTCTCGCAATCGACAGTCTCATAGCCGATGGCGAATATTATCAATTCAAGCAATTTAGTAATTTTAAATCTCAAACAAATATGACAAACAACATCACAGAGGTCGTAATCTACAAAATCAAAAGCGACAAAATAAGTGATTACAATGACATCGCTGAAAACACCAATCGCTTTCTAATGACCCAAAAAGGCTTCATTGGAAGAAAAATACTGCAAGACCATAAAGATAAATCAATCTTCTTAGACTTCGTAGAATGGGAAACACTGGCGGATGCTGAAGCTGCAATGGAAAAATCGCAACAAGAAGTAACATTGATTCCGTTCTTTGAGTCCACTGAAAAAGTTATTACATTTAGCCATTACACCTTCTTCAAATAATGACCAAATTCACAATTAATACAGAAGAAAAACAACTTATTGATAATGCTCTGGGCGGATCCAAGACCGCCCTTGAGCATCTATTAAAACTTCATTACAATTATATTTACAATGTTGCATTGCGATTTGTATTAAACCCAAATGATGCGGAAGACTTAACGCAAGAAGCTATAATCAAAGTCATCACCAAACTCTCTCAATTCAACCATCAATCAGATTTCAAAACATGGATATATCGTATCGTATTTAATCACTTCTTGAATAGTAATCGCAAGAAAATGGAAACCGTTGTTCACGATTTCACCGAATACGGTCAAGCATTAGATGGCATTGGATTCGAAGAGCTTACCGACTATGAACAAAAAGAACTAAAAGAGAAAATTGAGGACGCAAAAATTGGTTGTATGACTGGTATGTTACTCTGCCTTAATAGAGAACAACGACTAGTGTACATCCTTGGAGAAATATTCGAAGTTGACAGCAAAGTGGGCGCAGAAATACTTTCAATTTCGTCAGATAACTTCCGACAACAATTAACGAGAGCAAGAAAAGACTTATATAGCTTTATGAACAATAAATGCGGACTCGTTAATACAGAAAATCCTTGTCGATGTCCAAAAAAAACTAAAGGTTTTATTAAAGCCGGATGGGTAAATGAGAATGACCTACAATTTAATAATTATTTTGCAAAACGCGTATCTGAAATTGCCATTGAAAAAGCTAACCAATGTGATCAACTCATTGATGAAAGATACGCCAGCTTGTTTAAAGACCACCCCTATTATGATAAAGACAAATCTTCAGAGCTCATCAAAAAAATAACAACCGATCAAGAGTTAAAAAACATATTTGACCTTTGATCAGCCTTGCCTGAATGGGTAGGCTAACATAAATAATCCAAAATTCAAAAATCTCGTTCCTGTTCCCCCGTTCCCCAAAACCCCTTGTTCCCCGTTCTTTTCCTCCTTGTTCTTTTCCCCCGTTCTATTCATCAAACGCAAGTCCGATTGCGTCGATGAGGTCTGTAGGGAGCATGGCTTGTTCGCCGTAGTCTGCGCGGGCAATATCGCCGGCTTTACCATGATAATAAACGCCCATGATGGCGCTCTCTTCAGCGGTATAACCCTGCGCCATCAATGAGGTAATCATTCCAGTGAGCACATCACCACTGCCGCCCTTAGCCATACCAGGGTTGCCGGTACAATTGAAATATGCCGTTCCGTCAGGAGTGACAATCGCGGTGTGCGCACCTTTCAAGACAATGGTGACCAAGTACTTTTTTGCAAACGCAATTTGCTTGGCGTGCCGATCAAAATCGTCATTGCACGGTCCAACAAGCCTTTCAAACTCCTTGATATGCGGAGTTAAGACGCTACCTTTTTGTAGTTTTGACAATAAGTCGACTTCTTGTGCGAGTATGTTGATGGCATCAGCATCCCAGACCATAGGCTTCTGATATTCATCTAATAATCTCTTCACCGCATGCTTCGATACCTCTTCCATTCCGATGCCTGGACCGATTCCTATAACCGAATACTTGTTCGGTTCTTCGATACCAGTGAATTTGTCTTCATCCTTATCCAAGTCTATCAAAGCCTCGGGTAGAGAATGATGTAAGAGCATCTCTCCACGCGCTGGAATATGCATCGTAGTAAGACCATTTCCTGTTCGCATACAAGCCTTTCCTGCCAACACAGCAGCACCTAATTTACCTTTACTACCAGCAATAATGCACGCATGTCCAAAGGTTCCCTTGTGTCCATACTTCTCTTTGAGACGTAAAAGCGAATTGACGAAAAACTCATTGAGGTAATATTTATTCACCGCCTTCTCATCTAGAAAAGAAAGATCCAAATGAATGTCCACGGTAAGCCAATCCTTGACATTACCTGCATTTTGCGGCATCAGAAAGGCAAGCTTAGGATAAGAAAAAGAAATCGTTAAATCGGCAGCAACTGCCGTTCCCTTTGTAGTTGTATCCGCAAGAAGTCCAGAGGGTATGTCGATGCTGATGGTGAAATTTTCACATTCATTTATTTTGGAAATCACATCCAACAACAAACCGCTCACATCGCGATTTACGCCTGTACCGAGGAGGGCATCGATGATGATATCGGATGGATCCATTGTCGGCCAAGAAGATACATTATGAATAAAATTGAGAGCTACATCCGACTCGTTGATCAGGCGTTCCATATTGGCCGCGGCGTCGGGCGAGAGCTGGCCGCCTTCGTTTACCAGATAAACATTCACCTCAAATCCGTTGGTATGCAAAATACGAGCGATTGCGAGTCCGTCGCCACCATTGTTGCCGATGCCACAAAAGATGTGATAGACTACCTCGGCGTCCAGATCGAGTGACATCAGTCTCGCCGCCGCCGCTTCAGAGGCGCGCTCCATTAAATCGAGTGATGATATGGGCTCACTTTTAATGGTGAATGCATCGGCGGCGCGCACTTGGTCAACAGAGAGAATAGGAATGAGCAGTTTCTTTTGCATTTGCGAAAAATAAAACTATATTTGATAGAAATAACATCTGCAATGAAAACACTATTCACCTCTTTAGCACTCGTGCTCGCGTTTTCAGCACAGTCACAAATCACCCGTTTCAACGGTTTCCCATTAGATGCCAATACCTCAGAACGCTTGAAAGGTTCGGTAGTAGAAGTATATGTCGATGGCGTGCTTCAAGAAACAAAGCAAGTCAAAGGGAAAAAGATCAAGGTAAAACATGTAGGCAAGGGTGCTGTAATTATCAAAGTATCCAAAGCAGGTTATGATGATTATTTCTTCGGTATGGATTACAGCGCGGCCCCAGCGGATACAAAATCAGCGCTCAATATTCCAATTAGAATGACATTGCAAGGAACCGGCAAAGGCGATGAAACTTTAGCAGGCGATTGGATCTACAACCCAAAAGAAGAAACGCCTATTGAATGCAACGTTGTCACCCAAGGCGAGTTGAAAGCGCGGTTGAAGGGGTAGATTGAAAGATTGCTAACAATCTTACAGCTAAAACAGATTTGTTGTATCTTTACAACAAATCTGTTGTTTAATGACAACTTCTAATAAAAAGACTACAGATAAAACAGTTCGAAAAAAAGATTCGAAACGAGCTCATAAAAAATCTCGTGTGTTTACGATTGCCTCAGAGAAGAAGAAATTCGAATGGTCAAATAATACCGAACGTGTGGAAATCATACGGAAGGGCATTCCTTATCAGGCGATAGAAGTTATTAGCAAAAGAATCCAGAGTCCTGTTAAAACCTTATTGGTCTTGATGGATATTCCTCAAACGACATACAATAAAAAGAAAAGCGAACGCTCATTACTCGACAGTCGAGACAGTGAACTTCTCATACTTCTTACTGAACTTCTTGACTATGGAATAGAGGTATTTAATTTTGAAGAAGAAAAATTCCAACGATGGCTTAAAAAGCCAAACCTTTCGTTAAATGGCCAAACACCAGAAAGTTTGTTTGATACTGTAACAGGTATCGAAGAAGTGCGCTTCACCCTCAATCGTATCGAATTCGGAATGTTCGCGTGATGAAGGTTTATAGAGTAGAAAGAGCCAAATATTTAAAAATGACACTTTCCGGGCATGGCGCTGCCATGACTAAAGGGTTCCGGTGGAATAGCCTGAATACACGTTTGGTGTATACTTCTGATAGCAGGGCACTCGCAACACTTGAGGTCACAGCCCACCTAGATATGGCGGAGGATCTTCCCAATGATCGATATTATGTAGAAATTGAGATACCTCAAGAAATCAAAATTCAAGAGATTACGAAAGCCGACCTTCCCAGAAATTGGGACGCCAAGCCGCCAAATCATGCCACTCAAGTTATTGGAGATAGTTTCGTTTTGGCCTCAGAGGCAGCTGTATTGAAAGTACCCAGCGCAATTGTACCATTCGAATTCAACTATCTTATCAATCCCCTGCATCCAGATGCCAAGCGTATAAAGGTGACTTCCAAAACACCGATGAAGTTTGATCACAGGTTGAAGGGGTGAGAAGGATTATCTCTTTATGACGTCCCCACCAATTCATACGACGCGCTGCGACCAGCGGCTTCTGACTTACGTAGGATTTTCATTTCAACAAGTTCATTGATGTCTCGTAGTGCGGTATCGTTGGATACCTTGCAGATCTTAGCCCATTTGGAAGTCTGAAGCTTTCCTTCAAAACCGTCAAAAAGAAGATTGATAATTTTTCGTTGTCGCTCATTCAATTCAAGGCTCGAATGTTTCGACCAAAATTCTGCCTTCAACAACACTCTGGATGTAATGAACTCTGATGCCAATAGAGCTTTTTTCAAACACTCCAAAAACCACAACAACCACTTCGAAATATCTCCTTCGCTGTGTTGATCCTCCTGAAGCGTGCGATAATACTCTTTTCGATGCAGCATCATTTGATTAGAAATACTGTAAAATCTATCGCTTGTGTTTTCAGATCGAGCTAAGAGCATATCACTGATGGCCCGTGCGATGCGCCCATTACCATCATCAAATGGATGAATGATGATAAACCAGAAGTGCGCTATCGCCGCCTTGAGAACAAGGTCCAGATCATCTTGCTTATTCAGCCATTTTAAGAATACGTTCATTTCCTTTTTAACATGCTTGGCCTTTACAGCCTCATAGTGCACTTTTTCCTTTCCAGAGGCTCCAGAAATAACTTGCATCTCGCCTGTTCTATATCTTCCCACTTCGATCTTGTAGGCTCCGCTATATCCTGTTGGAAATAGTGCAGCATGCCAACCATAGAGTCTATCATGTGTTAAAGGGCTTTCAAAGCTTTCAATAGCATCCAAATTTAGGTCGACAATGCCTTCAACTGAGCGGTTGCTTCTAACAAGACCAGCAGTTTTAATTCCCAATTTCCGGGCAACGGAGGATCTCACCTGATCATAATTTAGATTCTCACCTTCTATTTGTGAGGACTTCATGATATCCAAAACGAGGATGTCCAATTTGGTTGATTCTCTCTGTTCAAACCCCAAACCCATCATTTGCCCCAATATTTTACCTTGAAGAAACCGTACCTCTGCAAGAGCTGTACCTACGAGGCCTTCGTCCCAATCAAAATGCGGCCATTGGTCGTATTCGTAAATATATTTAGGCATTACTCAACATATTATGCGGCGAATATACGAATTATTCACCGCAAAAATGCGGTGATTAGTGGGATTATTCGCCGCGTGGTTGATCGCTTGAACGCATCGCAAATACTCTTACATTTTTACTTTTTGGCAAAGCCACTCTCCTGTTGTCGAGGGTAATTATTTTCTTCACCACATTCAGGTATTTCTGTGGGAAAAGAGCGGTCATGTGACCACCACTGCTTTGTCCATATCCGTAATTAAAACAATAGTCACCAGAGCCAACAAGCGTCAGGCGCAGCTTAAAAGCCCGCCTGACGCAAATTCTTGAATCCTCAGTCGACAATGAGAATTACTTACGCGAATGAAGTCCAACTGTGTTGCCTTCTGTGTCGATGAAAATTGAGATGAAACCAAACTCACCAATATTCATTTTGGGTTGTACCACTTTTCCTCCTGCCGATTCAATTCTTTGTTCTTCTGCAATATTGTCCTCGGTTTCAAAATAGACAACCGTGTTATTGCTACTTGCAATAAAGTCTGGTTTCTCTACTAATGCTCCTGAAATGTCGAGGCTCTCAGGGCTGAAAGGGAAGAATGATTGTTTGCCCCATTCAATGGGCGCATCAGTCAGCTTTACATTGAAAACTGTTTCGTAGAACTTCTTTGCTCGGTCTAAGTTTGATACATGAATATCAAACCAACCAACTGGATTTACATTTGCCATTTGATTATGATTGTTGTGTTTTTTGCACTATTGCGATGCAAAATTGGAATCAGAAAGAACAGCAAAATTGTAAAAATGGGACAAGGCTAATTTTTATCGAAAATCAAAGACATCTTTAGGTCGTCACCAAAAAACTCCTTTGGTGTTAACCCTGTAAACTCCTTGAATTCTTTGATAAAATGTGCCTGATCAAAATACTCGTTTTCGTAAGCCAGATCAGTTAAACTCGTGATATCTTCATTCAGCAATACCTTCAAGGTAGCCTGAATTCTAATTGTCTTTGCGAGTTGTTTCGGACTTAAACCAATAGCCGAAGAAAATTTACGAGCCAATTGTCTTCGGTTTATATTATTTGTCTTTGAAAATTCATTTACAGAAAATTGACCATTAGCATTGAATATTGTTTCAACCGTTGTATTGACAATAGTATCAATCATTGTTTTATTGGCCAATTGTTTCAAAAGAAAAGCCTCAATAATCTGAATTCTTTCAAAAGTAGAGTTTGCATTTAAGATAAGACTACCAAGTATGTTGCCTTCTTCTCCAAATAAAACATCTAATGGAACCGCAGTATTTTCCATTTCTTTAATTGGGATAGACGTAAATGGCAAAAAACCATTTGGTTTGAACTGCACAACAAAACTACCCGTGACACCCACGGGTTCTATCACATAGGGCTTAGTCAGTTGGCCAATTAGAAAGCACTTTGGTAAAATGGTTATATCGCCCTCTCGAGAATGATGCTTGTAAGTATCGCCGTAATGAAAAATTAGTTTCATTGTCCCATCCGGCACGATGGTATTTTTAAGAGGAATATTTTCCTTTTCACCATCCAGCGTCCAATAACGCTTGACAAACTCCGTCAATTCTGCGCAAGGCTCATATGTTTTCGGATTTAGCTCCATGGTTGAATATTCCTTCCTGATTACTTTCTACTATTCATTTATATTCAAATGTATCAAAGTTCTGAACTATTCCGCGCTTAACACGTGACCGCTTAACAATAAGACCTCTTTCATCATAATAATAAAGTATTTCTGAATCATAAACCTCTTTCATTTGTTCATTATATATGTCATAAAAATAATCGAATTTTCTTGACAACAAAGGCAAGATTGAAAGATTGGGAGTCCCGATAGCTATCGGGAGGGAGATAGGACACTGTTTCAGCACAACACAGTTCCGATAGCTATCGGTTCCGATAATTATCGGAATATCGTTCGTCTTTCAGACCGCAACGAAGCCTTATCTGTTATGCCCAGTGCTTTTATTTTATTTATCCTCTTTACTAAATACCATGTCAAGCACAAAAACAGGTTTAGAGCCATCAATAGGTATAACAGATATGTATGATATCCCAAACCTATAGTATGGATCAAAGTGATCGAAGATTTTCCCAATACATTTTTCTGAGCTTTTTGAGAATTCAGCTTCCCATTTATCATCTTTTATTGAACTTGTATCTGTGTAAATAGGATAAACCAAATTTAATAAACTTCTATACTCCATCTCAACACTGTCTTTATTGGAAAAGAAGTATTTACATTGTACGCCCATAGGATGTTTAGTTGAGTCTTCTTGTCCACCTTTTTCAGTGACCAGAGCCGCATTGCCATAAAACAACAATACTTGAATTGAGTCAGGGTTAGATTTAATCAGACCTTTGTCTGCTGTGATGCCTTTGAAAAAGGACGAAGGTTTGAAGTTATTGAAAGTAGTGTCTGTTATAATAAATCTCTTGTCATTTACAATTACTTCCCGAAGGTCTAAACGAGATTTTTCCAGAGGAAGGTTGTAGAAAATATTTTCAATAACAGAATGAACTTGACTGTTCTTCACTGTGTCAGCCGTTTGAGTTGTTTCTTGGATTTGTGGATTCTTAGTCCCAGAGTTACAAGCTATCGTCCCTAATACTGCTGTCAAGGCCGAAACTTTTAAAA
>CANGVZ010000083.1 GCA_947457285.1 Flavobacteriales bacterium
ACCCCGATTCACGCACTTTCGTCGGCAGCGGCAAACTCAGTGAGATCAAGGCTTACGTAGATGAATACAAACCAGACATGATCATTTTTGATGATGAGTTGGCTCCTTCACAAATTCGAAATCTTGAAAAAGAATTCAAAGACAAGGGTGTAAAAATTCTCGATCGCAACAATCTCATTCTCGACATCTTCGCGAGCAGAGCGCGTACAGCTCACTCGAAAACGCAAGTGGAGTTGGCGCAATATCAATATATGCTCCCCCGCCTCACGCGCATGTGGACGCACTTGGAAAAACAACGCGGTGGAATCGGGATGCGCGGTCCAGGTGAACAAGAAATTGAAACTGACCGAAGAATAGTGCGAGATCGCATTGCCAAACTCAAAGAAGATCTCAAAGAAATCGACAAGCAAAAAAGTATTCAACGCAGCAATCGCGGTGCGATGGTGCGCGTAGCGCTCGTAGGATATACCAACGTCGGAAAAAGTACTCTGATGAATGTGCTTTCGAAGTCAGATGTTTTTGCCGAAAACAAATTATTCGCAACCCTCGACACAACCGTTCGAAAAGTTGTTCTGAAGAATTTGCCTTTCTTGCTTTCCGACACTGTAGGATTCATTCGCAAACTGCCGCACCAGCTGATTGAGAGTTTCAAATCCACTCTGGATGAAACGCGCGAAGCAGATTTGCTCGTGCACGTTGTGGACATCTCACATCCTCAATTTGAAGATCATTTTAATGTGGTGAATTCCACTTTACAAGAAATTGGAAGTGGTGATAAGCCAACGATCATTGTGTTCAACAAAATCGACGCATATAAGCACGTTGAAAAGGATGAAGATGATCTCACGCCGATGACGCGAGAGAATATTACTTTAGAAGAATTGAAAAAATCATGGATGGCAAAAATTCCCGACCATGATGTCATCTTCATTTCTGCTATTGAAAAAAGTAATATGGAACAGTTCCGCGATTTGCTTTACGAGCGCGTGCGCGAGATTCACATCACGCGTTTCCCATACAATGATTTTCTTTTTGAAATAGAGCAGTAAAACTAGACGTAAGCCTCGCCTTTTTGCACGCGGATATCGTTGACGAATTGCTTAATCTTTTGCTCATCTTCTTTTTTACAAACAAGCAAAGTATCGCCGGAGTCAACCACGATGTATCCGTTCAAACCGTGCAGCACCACGAGTTTTTCGTTGGGCACATTTACTACGTTATCTGCGCAATTGTAAAGCATTACATTTTTGCCAACTACACCATTCGAACGATCATCTTGAGCAAGATGTGTGTGTAGAGAACCCCATGTACCCAAGTCGCTCCACCCGAAATCGCTGAGAATGACATTGACATTTTTTGCTTTCTCCATAATACCGTAGTCGATAGAGATATTGTCGCAAGAGCTATACGTCTTTTCGATAAAAGCAGCCTCGTCTTCAGAATTGTACATTCCGGCTCCTTCAGAGAAAGCCTTGAACATTTCCGGCAAGTGCTTTTGAAATGCGTTGAGAATAGTAGGCAATGTCCAAATGAAAATACCAGAGTTCCAATAGAAGTCGCCACTTTCCAGAAAATCTTTCGCGAGCTCTAGGTCTGGTTTTTCTGTGAATGTTTTTGCTTTTTTCACGCGAGCATCGAAAGCACCGGGCACATCGGCCCACTGAATATAGCCATAGCCAGTATCGGGGCGTGTTGGCTTGATACCAAGGGTAACCAGGTTGCCGCTATCATTTGCCTGACGGATGCTTACTTCCATTACGCGGAGGAATTCTTCATTTTTCAAAATCAAGTGATCGCTGGGAGCTACCATGATGTTTGCATCTGGCTCCTTTTCTGCAATTTTAAATGCTGCGTAAGCCACACACGGAGCGGTATTGCGCATGTATGGTTCACAGAGCACTTGCTCTGGCTTTAGATCTGGCAGTTGTTTTAACACCAAATCTTTGTATCGCTCATTGGTGACAATAAGAATATTTTCTTTTGGTACTATAGGTAAAAAACGGTCGTAGGTCATTTGAATGAGCGTACGTCCTACACCAAGTATATCGTGAAACTGTTTTGGAAAAGCAGTTTTACTCATTGGCCAGAATCGTGAACCGATTCCTCCGGCCATAATAACACAGTAATTCTTATTGTTCATCGTAGCGATGGAGATTCAATTATGATAATTTGGAAAGAGCGTTGCGTAGGCTTTCTATTGCCTCTGTGACATCCACCATAGTGGCTGTGCCCACTGAAAGGCGATACCAAGGGCTTGATCTGTCTGCGCCAAAAGCGTAGAAAGGCACAACAGCCAACTTTGCTTCTGACAAGAGATATGAGGTTACTTTTTCAGTAGAATCGAGCACTACACCATCGGCAGTTTTCTTTCCTTTCAAATCAAACTTAACGGTCAAATAAATCGCGGCCATCGGAGCAATGGCATCTACAGAAAATCCTTCTCCCTTTAGCGTTTGAATGCCATTGTAGAATCCGCGCAAGCGTTGTTCCAGTTGATCTTTAAAGGTATTTAAAAAAGTTTGAACTTGAGCGTCATTAGCGAGGTAACGTGCAGAAGCTACCTGTTCTGCTTTAGGTGACCAAGCACCTACGTGACCGAGGATTGATTTCATCTTATCGATGATTTTCTTTGGCCCAAAAGCCCAACCCACTCGCACGCCTGTAGCAGCCATTGACTTGCTGATTCCATCGACGAAAATTGTATAGTCGCGCAATTCGGGACGCAAGTTCACTGGATCAAAGTGTACTGTATCACCATAGGTGAGAGTCCAGTAGATTTGGTCGTACATAATGTACAAAGGCTTCTGATCAGCGGTGCGGCGTGCATTCTCCTCAATTACCAAGTCGCATATTGCTTCCAATTGTGCTTTTGAAAAAACAGTTCCAGTTGGATTGAGTGGAGAGCAAAGTGCCAACAAAGTAGCTTTTGAAATATGAGGACGCAACTCATCGACTGTCGGCATGAAGTTGTTTTCAGGCTTTGTTTCGATGAATGCTTGTTGTGCGTGTGATAAGTGCGTGTAGTGATTGTTGTTCCAGCTAGGCACTGGGAACAAAACCGTTTCGTTTGGATCTACGAGTGCCTGGTAGATGGCATAAATGATTGGACGTGCACCACCAGCGATGAGGATTTCGTTGTCCCCATATTCCAGACCTTGCCAATCCTTTATCTGACGAGCTACTACCTTGCGCAGATCGAGGATACCATCAGCGGGTGGATAGTTTGTTTCGTCTTGTTGATATGCCTTTATAATTTCTTCTTTGAGTTCAGCGGGAATTGGAAAAACCTTTGGGTCAAAGTCACCAATAGTGAAATTGTAAATACGTTGACCTTTCGCTATTAATTCGCGGATTTCTCCAGCTAACTTGATAATTTCTGAGCCGATGAGGTTTTCAGCCATTTTCGACACCTTCAGCTCCTTCACTTGAGTTTGTGTATTGCTCATTTAGGTATATTTATTCCTTCCCGCGGAAAGATGCGCAAATGTAGCTTTTTCCGACTAAACAAACAAAAGGCTCGCCGAGATAGCGAGCCTTATTTTGCCTATTTATTAAAAAATAAATTATAGCTTGTTGTCTTACATCCCAACCATATTCTTTGGAACTACGATTTGGTCGTACTCTTCTGCGGTTACATAGCCCAGACGTACGGCCTCTTCTTTCAGTGTCGTTCCATTTTTGTGAGCAGTCTTCGCAATTTCGGCAGCCTTGTAGTATCCAATTTTGGTGTTGAGTGAGGTCACCAACATCAATGAGTTGTTTACCAATTCATCAATTCTTCCATAATTGGGTTCAATACCTACCGCGCAGTGTTCGTCAAACGAAACGCATGCATCACCCAATAGACGGGCGCTTTGAAGGAAGTTATTCGCCATCATAGGCTTGAATACATTCAACTCATAGTGGCCTTGAGTTCCGCCGACAGTTATTGCCACATCATTTCCCATTACTTGCGCGCATACCATGGTGAGCGCTTCGCATTGTGTTGGGTTTACTTTACCAGGCATGATAGAAGAACCAGGCTCGTTTTCAGGAATGAAAATCTCGCCAATACCGCTGCGTGGACCGCTGGCCATCATGCGAATGTCGTTGGCGATTTTATTTAGAGAAACGGCAAGTTGTTTAAGCGCACCATGTGATTCTACAATACCATCATGTGCTGCAAGTGCCTCGAATTTATTAGGTGCTGTAACAAAAGGAAGTCCGCTGAAGTCGGCGATTTTAGCAGCCACGAGTTCAGAATATCCTTTTGGGGTGTTGATACCTGTGCCTACAGCTGTTCCTCCGAGAGCTAACTCTTTCAAGTGAGGCAGCGTATTTTTCAAAGCACGCACACCATGATCGAGTTGTGCTACATAACCGCTCAATTCTTGTCCAAGGGTGATGGGCGTCGCATCCATGAGGTGCGTGCGTCCAATTTTCACCACATTCATAAACTCCTGTGATTTTTTGTGGAGTGTATTGCGAAGTCTTTCCACGCCCGGGATGGTGATTTCAACCACTGACTTATACGCTGCAATGTGCATTGCAGTAGGATAAGTATCGTTTGAAGACTGTGATTTATTCACATCATCATTAGGGTTGAGCAATGGTGTACCCTCGCCTAGTTTGTTGCCCAACAATACGTGCGCTCTATTTGAAATCACCTCATTGAGGTTCATATTGCTTTGAGTGCCGGAACCGGTTTGCCAGATAACGAGGGGGAATTGATCGTCGAGTTTACCAGCAAGAATTTCGTCGCAAACCATAGAAATCGCATCGCGTTTTTCTGCGGGCAACACACCTAAGTCGTGGTTAGCGTGCGCCGCGGCTTTTTTGAGAATAGCAAAAGCGCGAATGATCTCTTTGGGCATTGAAGCTTCAGGACCAATTTTAAAATTGTTTCGTGAGCGTTCGGTTTGGGCACCCCAGTAAACATTGGCAGGGACCTTCACTTCGCCCATGGTGTCTTTCTCTATGCGGTATTCCATTTTCTTATTGAAATTATATTTTATACAATTGTTGCCTTTCCTTGTCCCATGAGATAAGCCTTTAAGAACTCGTCTATTTCACCATTCATAACGCCATCTACATCGCTTGTTTCATGGCCAGTTCGAACGTCTTTAACGAGTTTATAGGGCTGCATCACATAGTTTCTGATTTGAGAACCCCATTCGATTTTCTTTTTACCAGCCTCAATCTCGTCTCGTGCAGCATTGCGTTTTGCGAGCTCCATTTCGTACAATTGTGACTTGAGCAATTGAATGGCCTTCTCTTTGTTTTGCAGCTGCGAGCGGGTTTCGGTATTGTCGATTACAATACCAGAAGGTTTGTGACGCAATCGCACACCTGTTTCAACCTTGTTTACGTTTTGTCCACCTGCACCGCCGCTTCGGAAAGTATCCCAGGTAATATCGGCAGGATTGATATCGATTTCGATGGTATCATCGACGAGTGGGTAAACATAAACTGAAACGAAACTTGTATGTCTTCGTGCATTGCTATCGAAAGGAGAGATACGAACGAGGCGGTGTACGCCATTTTCTCCTTTGAGCATACCAAAAGCGAATTCTCCAGAAAATTCTAATGTGCATTGTTTGACACCCGCCACATCCCCTTCTTGGAGGTCGAGCTCTTTGATGGTGTAACCGCTTTTTTCGCCCCACATGAGGTACATACGCATGAGCATACCGGCCCAATCGCAGCTTTCGGTGCCACCTGCACCAGCGGTGATTTGGAGCACAGCGCTCAAACCATCCTCTTCGGCGCTGAGCATATTTTTGAATTCCAAGTCCTCAATTTTCTTTTCTGTAAAAGAGAATTGCGCTTGCAATTCCTCCTCGGAAGCTGCGCCTTCTTTGAAAAAATCATAGAGAACAGTGAGGTCGTCAACAGCAGAGCGGCATTCTTTATATGCGTCTGTCCACAACTTTTTGTTGCGGATTTGTTTCATGATAAGCTCAGCTTTCTTGGGATCATCCCAAAAACCGGGGTCTTGGGTGTGTTTTTCGTCTTCGGCGATTTGAATTAGCTTCGTATCGACGTCAAAGGTACCTCCTGAGCGCATCTGTGCGCTCATTCAGCCCATTGATTGCATCTATTGTGACGGTCATCTTTGCTGAAATTTTGTTATCGAGCCGCGAATGTACGACAACAAGAACTATTTATATATTTTCGTAAATTCTTAATAAAACCAAATATGATAGTACTAGACCAACCCGAAGACAAATCTGGCGAGTTTAAAAGCCCAGAACAAGCCATTAGAGATGGCTACAATTTTGAGGTATTCGAGACCATCGGGGACGGCATTGAGCTGTTTAAAAAAGACATTGGTAATTTCATACTCTTCACGCTGGTAGTTCTAGCCGTTAATATAGGCATGGGATTAATCCCAATAGTAGGAGGACTGGCTTCAATGTTGATTAGTCCAGCACTCTCCGTAGGTTATTTCTTTGTAGCTGATAAAATCCGCAAAGGGGAAGCCTATACATTCAACAACTTTTTTGATGGTTTCAAAGGGCCCTTTTTACAGCTTTTCTTGCTCTCCTTGGTATCTGGGATTTTAATTTTTGTAGGCACACTATTTTGCATCATTCCAGGCATTTGGTTGGCTATATCTTATTCCCTTGCCAACTGCATATTGATTTTTCACAAATTCGAGTTTTGGGATGCCATGGAAGCATCAAGGAAGGTGATCGCCACTAATTTCTGGTTGTTGCTCGGAACTCTCATAGTAATTGGGATAGCCGCGTTATTAGTGACCGTTCTGACATGCGGGTTGGGCTTACTATTTGCCACCCCCGTAGCGATCTTAACGATCTATGTAATATTCATCAAAATTTTCGAAGTAAAATAATCTCATTCATTGGTGGAGAGGATAGTGCAGAAGTACTCTTATGAGATGTGTCTGATGAAGGCACGCGCTTATTGCGACAAGGCAGAGCGCGCGCACCGTGACGTGCGCACCAAATTGGTACAATGGGGATTGTTTTCGGGAGATCGAGAAAAAATTATTTCCATTCTAATTGAAGAAGATCTATTGAACGAAACCCGCTATGCAGAGGCATTTGCGAATGACAAGTTCCGTTTTAACAAATGGGGAATTATGAAAATCGAGCAGGCACTTAAAGCCAAAGGTGTCAGCGAACGTAACATTAGAGATGCCCTCAAACGTATAGACCCCCGAGCGTATGAAGAGACTGTAAGAGAAATTGCTCAAAAGCGCCTAGACAGAGAAGCCGGAAAAGGGCTTCAAAATTGGCAAAAAGAGCAAAAAGTGATGCGATATCTTCTCTCGCGTGGATTTGATAGTGCTATTGTAAAAAAAGTACTATCTGCCTAAATCATAGAAACATTATTGAAAAGAATAATTTAAATAACCTTTTATTACTTTTGTCCTGTACAAAGGTCACAAGACCATTGTAAAAACACGTTCTGATGAAGACTACATTGATTGACAAACTGCACGGATTGCTGGAAACAGAAGAGATTATGAGCATTCGTGAGGCGGTGAAGGAGATCCGAAACGATTGGAAAGCCGAATCTGCCAAAGAAAAACAATTACAGCTGGAAGCCTATAATGCGCTCCCCGCGGAAGAGGGAACTGAAAAGCCTGAGTTCGTGTACATTCCACACGAACTCGAAGGTAAGTTTCAAGAACTCTTAAAGCAATACGAAGATCGTATTGAAGAGCACGGCAAAAAATTGGCTGCCGAGCGTCAAAAGAATTATGAAGAGAAAGCTGCTATTCTAGCAGAATTCCAAAAGCTCATTACAGATGAAGAAAACATCGGTAAGGCTTTTAGCACTCACAAAGCATTAAAAGAAAAGTGGGACAGCATCGGTGATGTACCTGGTGATAAATACCATGAACTTCAAGATAATTGGCAAAAGCTTAACCACAGCTTTTTCTATAATATCAATATCTATAAAAGTCTTCAAGATCACGATCTGAAGATCAATCAAAAGAAGAAAGAAGAATTGATTCAAGAAGTAAAATCTCTTGAGTCGATTACTGCTGTGAACGAATTGGAGGTTTTAGTAAAAAAATTCCAACGTGAATGGCTCAACATAGGCCCCTCTCCCAGAGAAACGTATAAAGAGTTGGGCGACACATTCTTTGGAATTCTTCGCGAATCACAAAATAGAATCCAGGCTCATTACGACGCCCTTC
>CANGVZ010000084.1 GCA_947457285.1 Flavobacteriales bacterium
GGCGCTCTCAACATCGGTGTTGACGCCCCCTATTCATGCAAAGGTGGAATATGTACTTCATGCAAAGCAAAAGTATTGGAAGGAGAAGTACATATGACCGTCAACTACGCGCTTACCGACAAGGAATTAAAGCAAGGATATATTCTGGCATGTCAATCACATCCGAGAAGTGAAAATGTAAAAATCACCTGGGACGTTTAATGCATATAAAATTTACGATTATAGCAAGCATTCTCTTCTTTGTTTTATCTCAAAAGGCTGTCAGCCAAAACCTGCAGGTAAAACAAGGAAACATTGGATTTGAGTCGAATGCAGAATTAGAAGTCATTAAAGCCTCTTCAAATAGATTGAAGGGGCTTTTTAATACATCTTCAAATAGCTTTGCCTTTACCGTTGACATCAATTCATTTGAAGGTTTCAACAGTGCGCTTCAAAAAGAACACTTCAACGAAAACTACCTCGAATCTCAGTCGTTTCCAAAGGCTAGTTTTTCAGGTAAAATCCTCGACAACTTTGATCCTACCAAAGACAAACAAACGCTGCGAGCAAAGGGCAAACTTGAAATCCATGGAGTAGTCAAAGAGCGCATTCTCGAGGTTACCTTCACCAAAAAAAATGGTGAGTACCATATCTCCTCAAGCTTTAATGTACTCCTCGAAGATCATGGCATTACCATTCCACGCATTGTAGTACAAAAAATTTCTCCTACTATTGTTGTGGTTGTTAATGCTGTTTTGAAGTAAATGAAGTCCCTGTACATCCTTCTTTTCCTCGTTTTCGTTCATGTCGCAGGACTGACGCAGCAACCCTATTTTTCCAAACTAAATATCAACTACCAAAGCAGCGGCATTCGTTATCAAAAAATTTATGAGGATGCCACAGGAATACTCTGGATTGGAACCAATGAAGGAATTATTCGATTTAATGGAAAGACATCCAAGTTAATTCGCTTGCCGCTCCAGAACAATCAACCCATCACTGCAATGACTGGTGATGGCGCGTTTATATATGCTGGTAGCGAAAATGGCCTTCTCTACCGCATAAAGACACAACCTAACTATACAGTTGAACATTTTACATATAATGAAAATGCTATAACAGCACTTCTAGCGCTGGAGAATCAAACACTGTGGGTGGGAACCGCTTCCTCGGGTATAGCAATTTTTAATGGTTTAAACCTATTGTCAACCCTTGATCAAAATAATCTCCTTCAAGACAATTCCATCCACTTTCTCATTCATTCAGAAAAAAAAATATATGTTGGAACTGATGCCGGTTTACACGTGTTGAGCCCTGATAAAAAATTAATAGCAATCACTACCAACAAAGACGGTCTTTCCGATAACCTCGTTCATTGTATATTCAAAGATGAAGACAAACTCCTGATTGGAACTTATGGTGGAACACTTACGCAGTTGAATATCGCAAAGCCACAAGAAACGATTGTGCTACCTGTTGCAAGTGAGCCCATCCGATTTGTCCTAAAGAAAAATGACGAATGGATTTTAATAACTGGCGATAATCAAATACATATCGCCACCCGCGATTTAAAGAGCATTTATGAATCCAACTATAAAGACAATGAAGCTCTTGATCAGAATCAAATGATAACAGATGCAATCATCGATCGTGAAGGAAATCTGATCCTGTGTCAAAACAATGAATCCATTCTCATTTCAAACCTTCAATTTCTTTACACGCAAGAGCATGAATCCATCAGTTTTGAAAATATCACATCCATTTACCACGATCGTTCTGGAAAACTTTGGCTTGCTACTTCGCAGGGACTCTGCTACCATTCAGACGAGTTCATTCCAGGAAATCAACTAAAATTTATTACAGCACAAACCAGTGATCCGAAAGATCAAATAATTTGCATTCGCGAAGACAATCAAGGGCGTATATGGTTTGGAAAATACGGGGCAGGCCTTGGTGTATATTACCCAAATTCAAATCGTATCGACTACGTGAACAATTCTGAAGGTCTTGAAGATGGTAATGTATTTTCAATTGCAGAAGTAGATGGGAAAATGTGGTTGGCAACACTGAATGGAATTTATAAAGCAGCTTATGAAGGAAATAAAATTAAGCTCGAACCTCTTCCACTGGCCAACGACTATTCCCGATTCATTTACCAGTTATTTTATGATTCAAAAGGCCGTCTTTGGTTAGGCACAGATGGTAAGGGCGCCGCCTTTATACAAAACAACAAACTGGATGCAGTGCTTAATGAGTCAATGAGTATTATTGACATTACTGAAGATGATGATGGGAACATCTGGTTTTTGACATCAGAAAATGAGATAATCATTTGGAATGAAACCATTGTTAAACGAGAGAAACTAAAAGTTCAACGCGGGTTCGCACACATTCTTTCGATTGAAGCAGATCGCTCAGGAAACGTCACTGCGCTGGCAACTGAAGGAATTTTCAGTCTAACGCTCCATCAAAATCAAATCACCTTCTTTCCTGCCATTAATGGCATTAATAGCAACTACCTTGACATCATTACTAATGATGAAAACTATCAATGGTTTGCACTTGAAAATGCCTTGGTGCGATATGAAAGAATGAGCTTAGCAAAACGTCTGAAGCCGCTTCCCATCATCGATCACATTCTCGTTTCATTACAATCGATAGACACCTCTCTTCATGTCTTCAATAGCGCCGACAGGCATTTCACATTTAATGTATCCGGACTATGGTTTAAACAGCAAGATGACTTGGTATTTCGTTACCGTTTGTTGGGACTCGATAGTACCTGGGTTCAAACTCGGGATGCAGATATCATCTTCCCCAGACTGAATTATGGAGAATATACTTTTCAACTGCAAGTAGCAGTGCATGAAAATTGGTCAGAAGCAACTACTGCATCCTACTCTTTTACGATTAAAAAGCCCTATTGGCAACAGTGGTGGTTTATTCTTATTGTCATCATCTCTCTGCTCGGTGCAATAATCTACATTTTTAATTATCGAATAAAAGCTCGGGAAACTAGGATGAGATTGCGACAAGAACAAACGCAGGTTCAACTCGACACATTGCGCAATCAAATCAATCCTCACTTCCTCTTCAACTCTTTCAATGCCCTTATTAATGCTATTCATCAGGATAAAGAATTAGCGATTGATTACGTCGAAAAACTAAGTGATTACTACAGGCAAATTCTAGAAAACCAAAATAAACAAGTGATTACTCTCAAAGAAGAACTGATGCTTGTAGAAAATTATCTCTATTTACAAAAACAACGTTTTGGGAATAATATGATTTGCGAAATCGCTATTCCTCTGGTATATCGAGAAAGCATTATTCCACCGATGACATTGCAGCTACTAGCCGAAAACGCGGTCAAGCATAACAGCATTTCTAAATCTACTCCACTGAAAATTGAAATTGTGGTGAGCGCGGATCGACTTATTGTAAAAAACACTAAAAGTGCCAAAATTAATCCAGAGAAAAGCGCAGGAGTGGGGCTTAATAATATAAAGAGCCGATACCTTTTGTTGTTCGAAAAGAATATTGAAATAGAAGATACTGCCCATTCATTTATTGTCACGTTGCCATTAATCTCAAATGACAAACAATGAGAACATTGATAATCGAAGATGAACCAGCAGCTGCGGAAAATTTAAAAAGACTAATCACGCAGCATTTACCTGAAGCCTCTATTGTTGGCATTACTGACACCATCATCTCGACCATTGAATGGTTGGAAAATGAACCAGCCCCAGATATTATTTTCACGGATGTACAGCTCGCAGATGGACTATGCTTCGAAATCTTTAAGACGCATCAACCCAAGTGCCCCATCATCTTTACCACAGCCTATAATGAATATGCAATCAATGCATTTAAAGTACGTGCCGTGGACTATTTGCTGAAACCGATAAAGAAACAAGAATTTGCCGATACTGTTGAAAGAATAAAATCTACGCACCAACAAACGCTTGATCTCAATGAGATTCGTGAGGCACTTGAAGTAGAATACCCGAATTATAGTCATCGGTACATCATAAGGTTTGGCGATCACATCCGCACCATTACCTCAGAAGATATTGCGTATCTCTATACGCTACAAAAAGGAATTTTCGTAGTAACACATGAAGGCAAAACCTATCCGCTCGACAAAAGTTTGGAGCAAATGGAGCAGGAACTTGATCCGAAAAATTTCTTTCGCATCAATCGACAATTTATCGTTAGCCTGGCTGCTGTTGGTAACATGCAACTTGTTTCTAAATCCAGACTAAAGATTGAGCTCAAACCGAAGTTTAGTGAAGGTGAGGTCATTTCGAGTACCGAACGTTCGCCTCTTTTCAAATCGTGGCTCAAGAGGTGACAAAAATCAATCTGCATCGCTGAATTATTTTCACTACTTTTGACACATGAATAAAGAACTCACCGAACGTTCGTTCGGTAATTGCGAAATCTGCGGTCAACAATCAGCCTCCATTGGGTATATCCTTTCTCCGCGTACTGAAGATAAAATGGAAAATAAAATTGCGTTGTGTGCAAGCTGTCATACACATTTGGATGACACCACAGGAGATTATTTCAGAACATCTGTTGAAGGCAGCATCTGGAGTGTCGAACCAGCAGTGCAAGCATTGAGTTTCCGCCTATTGAAAAAGTTTGAAAACGAAAACTGGGCATCCAGTGTGATTGCCTCGGTAGATCTCGATGAAAGCGTGACAAGCTGGGCATTGGACGTTCCAGACCCCAATGCCGTCCATAAAGATGCCTTTGGCAATGTCCTTGAAGCCGGCGACAATGTTGTACTGATTCAAGCGCTCGATGTAAAAGGAACAAATTTTACAGCATCAAAAGGAACGGTGGTCAAACGAATACGCCTAATTCAAGACAATATTGAGCAAATTGAAGGGAAAATAAACGAGCAAAGTATTGTCATACTGACCAAATACACCAAGAAGCAATAAGGCATTATTCCCGGTCGGAGGTTTCATTTTCCCGTTCAGCATCTTCGATTTTATCTTTGAAAATGAATGATGCAAGTTTGCGTTGTCAGAACAAAACAACGCCATGAGAATAATTGCCATCACAGTTTCCGTATTTCTTTTAGCCTCGTGTGTGCACACGCCGGAAGAAACAACTCCAGCAACTACCGGAAATGGCGGAGGCAATGGAGGCGGTGGTAACGAGACAGATTGTGATCCTAATCTCGTTTATTTCACCAATACAATCCAACCTCTTATACAGTCGCGATGCGCTCAACCCGAGTGTCACGATCAGGCCTCGTTACAGGATGGTGTTGGCATGTTTGATTACAACTCTATCATGCAGCAAGTGGCTGCGGGTAATCCCGGAGCAAGCGACCTTTGGGAAGCCATCACTGAAGACGACCCGGATAAGATCATGCCTCCGGCGGGAGAGGCGCCTTTGACAGCCGAAGAAATAAACTTGATAACCACTTGGATTCAGCAAGGTGCCCAAAATAATGCTTGCACAAGCGATTGTGACCCCACTGCATTCACTTTCACCACTACCATTCAGCCGATTATTCAAACCCACTGCCAAGGCTGCCACAGTGGCAATAATCCAAGCGCAGGCTTGAGCCTTACAAATTATAGCCAAATCCAAACAATTGCCCTTGATGGAAGTTTAATTCATTCAGTAAATGCAACCGGAGGTTTCACGCTGATGCCTTACCAAAGCAATGCGCTTAGCGATTGTAAAAAACAACAATTGCAATCATGGGTAGATGCGGGTGCTCCAAATAACTAATTACAACAATGAAAATCAAAATCTTTCTATCAGCATTCAGCCTTCTTGTTGTGGCTCTTTCATTTCAATCGTGCTATCGCGACAATGAGGAAGATTTGTATGGCGGTAATACTACCTGCGACACTACCAATCTGGTGTACTCAGGACGCATTCAGGCCATCATTGCCAACAACTGTCTGGCGGGCTGCCACTCTCAGGCCGCCGGTAGCGCAGGTATCATTCTCGAGGGATACGTGAACCTCAAAAATGAAATTATCAATGGATCTGTAATGTGCGCTATTCGCCATGAAGGCTGCAGCCCCATGCCGAAGAATAGCCCAAAAATGAGCGATTGCGATATCAACAATATTCAACGCTGGATTGACCGCGGTTATCCAGAAAATTAATCATCATGAAAAAAACAATCCTTATTATCATCTTGATACTCGCTGTTGGCGGTGCGGCTACCGGTTATTATCTATGGAACAAGCCTAAGAGAACCGCCGCTGATGAAAAACCAGTCGCCTCAATGAGTGCTGACGACCTGCTCATGGCTTTTCAAACCGATGAACCAAAAGCAAATGCTGCATACCTCAACAAGATCATCGAAGTGACAGGAATCGTGGTGAAGAAGGAAAATGATGATTCTGGCAATGAAGTTGTATATCTGGAAACAACGGATGTCTTTGGACTCGTATCGTGCACCATGATACCCGGAACAACCAGTGACGCAACGGATGGAAAAGAAATAAAACTCAAGGGAATTTGCACCGGATATCTTTCGGATGTCGTTCTCACACAATGCGCAAAATAATCATCATCACAAAAAAAATTATCATGAAACAGATCATCATCATCGCACTCCTCGCACTTGGATTCCAGCATCTAAATGCTCAACAATACATGGATCGCTCTGCCTATGTTGGATTCTTCTCTGAAACTAAAATGGAGAATATTAAAGCAGACAACAATAAAGGCACATTGGTGTATGACGCAGCAACAGGGTCTATCCAAATGTCCGCACTCATGAAAGCTTTTGAATTTGAAAAAGCACTCATGCAAGAACACTTCAATGAAAACTATGTAGAAAGCGACAAATTCCCAAAGGCTGTCTTCAAAGGAAGAGTCGAAAATCATACTTCACTCAACTTTTCAAAAGATGGAACCTACAATGTAAAAGTGACTGGAGAAATGACCATGCACGGCGTGACAAAGAAAATCACTACAGATGCCGTTTTCAAAGTAGTTGGCGGAAAGATTACTTGTGAGTCAAAATTCAATGTTAAACCAGAAGATTACAACATCACTATTCCCAATACAGTGCGCGACAATATTGCATCTGCCATTGCCATCACAGTAAAAGCTAATTTGGAAGTACTAAAGAAATAATTAGAATGAGATATTCCATTCCTAAAATATTAGCAATAGGACTCGCATCTGCGAGTCTATTGCTTTCAAGCCCAATCAATGCGCAAACAGATACTACAGAAGTTGATCTATTGGCGCTTTTAGGTGAAGAAGAAGAAACCAACTACACAACAGCCACATTTAAGTCTACCCGTGTAATCAATGGGCATAGTGTGGAGAATGTCGCAAAAGGGGTACTTGATTTTCGAATTTCGCACCGCTTTGGCTTTATCAATACTGGAGCATATGAATTGTTTGGTCTTGATGGCGCCACCATACGCTTGGGATGGGAATATGGAGTCACTGATTGGTTGATGGTTGGTGTAGGAAGATCAAGTTTCAACAAAGCATATGATGGTTTTGTGAAAGCCAAAATCCTTCGACAAAGCACTGGCAAAAGAAATATGCCCGTCTCTGTTTCTTATTTTGGTTCTACTGTCATTAACTCCATTCGCTGGGCGAACCCGGAAAGAGAAAATTACTTTTCCTCTCGTGTGTTTTACGCACATCAACTTTTGATTGGGAGAAAATTTAACAACGCACTATCCCTGCAGTTAAGCCCAACTATCATCCACCGAAATCTCGTTAAGACACGCGCAGAATCAAACACAGTAATGGCTATCGGAGCATCTGGAAGACATAAGATCACTCAACGTTTGTCTTTGAATGCTGAGTATTTCTATGTTCTGCCGGATCAATTGGCTCCTCAATACAAAAACTCACTTTCTGTTGGTGTAGACATTGAAACAGGCGGACACGTTTTTCAATTGCACTTAACCAATAGCACTGCGATGACAGAACCTGGTTTTGTAACCGAATCTGTTGGCGAATGGGGTGAAGGAGACATTCACTTTGGTTTCAACGTGTCTCGCGTTTTCACTATAGTACGTAAGAAAGAAA
>CANGVZ010000085.1 GCA_947457285.1 Flavobacteriales bacterium
AAGGTGCATGTTGAAAGACGATCATCGTTTAGCGGCGTCTTTGGAAAAACGCTTTCTTTGAGCAACTACCCTAAAGGAGAATATGTGCTCATGATCAAAGTTGGCGAAGAGCAGTTCTTAAAGAAAATTACCAAAGAATAATTCCCCACAATAAACTAAGATACCTTGCGTTGACCAGTCATAACCGATGCAAGGAAAATGTAGTTACTGCCCGGCAGCAATTCTTTATCAGGAGATGCTTTCAAAGGGAGAGGCAGGCAGTATTTCTAAAGTAAAGATTTAATAAGGGTGGTAACTGCACCGCATCGGACTATCTCATTCCAAGAATCATCAGCTCAATTTGATTTTCTTCTGCGAAAGCTTCTAATCTATCCTTTTTTGATGCTTCCAGATAAAACTCCAAAATGGCCTTGTCGCCAAATGGGGCATCTACTTTTTCAAAATTAAGTTCTTTTAAAATCTTCATGACAGATGGCATCAGAGCGTAATCAAACGCAATTTTGCAATGCAATCGCACATTCTGTTGAATGATTTCACTAGCCTCAATAGCTTGTTGCGCAGCTGTTTTATAAGCGTCAATTAATCCACCTGTTCCAAGCTTGGTACCTCCATAGTATCGTATCACAGTAATCAGGACATTCGTTAGATCGAATGACAAAATTTGACCATAAATAGGTTTTCCTGCTGTGCCAGAAGGCTCTCCATCATCGTTGATGCGAAACTTATCTTTTTTATACCCCAATCTATAGGCATAACAGATATGCGTGGCATCATGGTGTTGCTTCCAAAGATTCGCAAGAATTAACTTTACATCATCTTCTGAATAGACAAGATGAACTTGCCCGATGTGTTTACTTCCAGATACCTTATAAAGCGAATTTCCTGACTTAGAAATGGTATTGTACTGAAACGAGGCGCTCACTCTTTGAAGTGATTATGAAATAGGATTTAACATCACGCTGAATACGGTGATGGAGTTTGGATCGCGGTCGTAGTACAATTTGTCCAAAGCGCCAAGAATATTTTTTGCACGGAAATAAGAAGTATGAAGTGAATTTTCACCTTTCAAATTCCATTGAATGGTGTAACTACTTTCAGCTTCTTTGTAGTTCTTTACATACTCCAACATGATGCGCAAGGCTTCAACTTGACTGGTCGCCTCGCAAGTATGAAATAGAAAACTTTGATTGTGACGTGGATTCGCAGTAATCAATCTCAATAGCACACTTGAACCTCTATCCTCAAAATTAAAAATGAGGCTGTTTTGACCTAAACCGATATAGGTTCCGATTTCAGCTTGAAGATTGGCTATTTCAACGTTTTTATCTAAAGTCATATATTTAAAAAAGGATTGTAAAAGTAACAAATGATTTACTGAAACTCGACGTTGGTTGAATTATATTCAGGTATCATCTCTTTTAACTTAGAAATGATTTTTGAATTGTTTTGTTCATCAAACAATTGAATGAGTGTAGCGATCTCTTGGAGCACCTGAGCATACTCATATTCTCTAACCTTAGCGATAAGAATCTTTGGATGCGGCGTGGGCATTGTGTTTTCTTTATCACTCAATACCTCCTCGTAGAGTTTTTCCCCAGGGCGGAGACCTGTAATCTTTATCTCAATGTCTTTTCCTTCCATAAGGCCGCTGAGCTTGATCATATTTCGAGCAAGGTCTATGATTTTAACACTTTCCCCCATATCGAAGGCGAAAATTTCTCCACCCTTTCCCATTGATGCGGCCTGCAATACAAGTTGCGAAGCCTCCGGAATGGTCATAAAAAAGCGAGTCACATCTTGATGCGTTACAGTGATTGGTCCCCCCTCTTCGATTTGTTTTTTAAAAATTGGAATGACAGATCCATTGCTTCCCAGGACATTTCCAAATCGGGTGGTGATATATGCAGTGTTTGAAACACTATTTTTTGATTGCACATACATTTCCGCCGCACGTTTTGAGGCGCCCATGACACTGGTTGGATTTACTGCCTTATCTGTGCTGATAAAAACAAAGGATTCCACACCAAATTCATCTGCTAAATCAGCCATTATTTTTGTTCCAAGAACATTAACGCGAATGGCTTCGCTTGGATTCGACTCCATCAATGGCACATGCTTGTAGGCAGCGGCATGGAAAATTATCTGTGGTTTAAAAACATCCAACGCCCTTCTCATGCGATCCTCACTGCGCACGTCACCCATCGCTGTGACACAGATATTGTTGCTATCAATGGCATTAATTTCTTGCTCAAGTTCAAACAAAGGCGTTTCGGCCTGATCCAACATAAAGATTTTCAAAGGCTCAAATACCAGAAGTTGGCGCACGAGTTCACTGCCGATGCTGCCTGCAGCGCCGGTCACTAGAATTCTTTTTCCTTTGATGTTGTCGCTCACCACAGTTGAATCCAATTGAATGGCATCTCTGCCTAGTAAGTCTTCTATTCGAATGTTACGGATCTGTTGGACACTAAGCTCGCCACCAATCCATTGCGTGGCTGGAGGGAGCTGACGAACCTTCACATCGTATTTTAGGGCAGATTGTATTATTTGTGCCCTCTTCTGTCTATCTAAAGCAACACTGGCGATAATGACCTCATCTACTTTCCCGCTCGAGAGAAACTCCTCTAGTTTTGTGGCATGATAGATATCGGTACCTTCTAATTTTTTACCGGTCTTGCTCTTATCATCATCAAAAAAAGCGATTACTTCGACATCGGCGCGCGAATCCCTGTCAATGGTTCTCTTGGTGATCATCCCGCCTTCTCCCGCACCATAAATCACAACTCGTCTAGAAGCTTTAGAAGGTGTTTTTAATTCAAGATAAAGCACTTTCACCGCAATACGACTCACGATCATCGCGAACAGTGAAAGAAGATATTCTATAATTATGATGGAAGTGGGAATGAAAAAATTTCCGTCGTAGAATTTGTAGCGTAAAAAATTCGCCACCAGAAAAAGAAAGCTTCCTGAAGTGAGTACCACAAAAATTCGCATTGTGTCTTGTGTACTCGTATATCGAATAATGCCGGCGTACGTCTTTCCAAGAATAAAGGATAAAACACGTACCGTGATAAATATTGGAAGAAATGCCTTGGCAAGATCTATTTCAATCTTTGGAGGATTGAATTCAAAACGCACCAGGTAGGCCGCTATGAGCGCAACAAAGCAAACCCCTAGATCGACTAGGAATATAATCCATCTAGGGGTATTTCTTGTTGGCAGTATTTTCATAAGGAAATTAGCATGCTTCAATCACCATCGCGCTTGCTCCTCCTCCACCGTTACAGATACCAGCACCTCCGATTTTTGCGCTATTTTGTTTCAAAACATGAATCAAGGTAACAATGATGCGCGCACCACTGCAGCCAAGTGGGTGTCCTAAGGAAACAGCACCACCATTCACATTTACTTTATTTGCATCGAGTCCCATTTTCTGCATGTTCACAAGACCCACAACAGAAAAAGCTTCATTTAATTCTACAAACTCGAGGTCCGACATTTTCAAGCCTGCCTTCGCCACAGCTTTAGGCAATGCGAGCGATGGTGTGGTGGTAAACCACTCTGGTGCCTGCTCAGCATCTGCGTAAGAAACAATTTTTGCCAATGGTTTTAAACCAAGACTCTCCATTTTTTCCTTACTCATCAAAACAACGGCTGCAGCTCCATCATTCATGGTGCTTGCATTGGCAGCAGTGACAGTACCTTCCTTGCTGAAAACGGGCTTGAGCTGTGGTATTTTATCAAAGTTTACACTCTTATATTCCTCATCTTCTTTGAAAACGACAACATCACCTTTTCTTCCTACAATTTCAACGGGAACGATTTCATCATTGAATTTGCCAGACGACCAGGCGGCAGCGCTTCTCTTATAACTTTCGATAGCGAAATTATCTTGCTCCTCTCTTGAGATATTGCATTCCTTGGCGCACATATCAGCTGCATTACCCATTGCATAATTATGGTAAACATCCGTAAGTCCGTCCTTGGCAAGTCCGTCGATAAGGCTCACATTTCCATATTTATTACCCCATCTCAAGTTTTCCGAATAAAAAGGAACGTTGCTCATGCTTTCCATTCCACCAGCCACCACAACATCGGCATCGCCGAGCATGATGCTTTGAGCGCCTTGCATGATCGCTTTCATGCCAGAAGCACAGACTTTGTTCACCGTGGTGCACTGCACAGTATTGGGCAGTCCGGCGAAAATCGCGGCTTGGCGGGCTGGCGCCTGACCCAAATTTGCTTGAAGAACAGATCCCATCAGGACTTCTTGTACTTCACTCGGTTGCAAACCAATGCGGTCTAATGCTCCTTTAATAGCGATAGAACCTAATTTGGTAGCTGATAAGGAGGCCAGCGACCCTCCAAAACTCCCCATGGGAGTTCTTACTGCTGATACGATGTAAACTTCTTTCATTGTCATTGAATGTGGCCGCAAAAGTGCGCAATTCCAACGAAAAATACATCATTTTAAGAATAATATGTAATTGTAACCTATTTCAAGGTTATCGGTATAAATCCTCGTCTGTCTCCCGTACCCTATAACTAACAGACAAAAGGAACAATGAAAACATTGACATTTAAACAAACAATGATCAGCATTTTGGGAATGTTGGTCTTTGCTATTCAGTCAGTTGGTCAAACAAGCAATGACATCCCCTGTGGTAGTGATCACAAGAATGATAGTCTGTTTCAAAATGACCCGCGCTTTTCAAGATCAATGTTTTTGCTTGAGTCTCGAGTCCACGCTCAACAACAACTTTCTACCGAAGAAAGAAGTAATACTATCCATACATTGCCTGTGGTGGTGCATATAATTCATGAAGGCGAGCCATACGGACAAGGTTCTAATATTACCGATGAACAAATTTTTAGTGCAATAGAAGCGCTCAACGACGACTTCAGAAAAGTACCTGGCACAAATGGCTTTGGAAATGGTGTGGATATTCAAGTACAATTTTGTCTTGCATCACGCAATCCTCAAGGCCAGCCAACCACAGGAATTGTAAGAGTAAATGGAAGTTCTGTGCCTCTCTATGCCGAACAAGGAATCCAATCCAGCGGAGGTAACGGCGCCAATGAAGCAGCTGTAAAGGCATTGAGCACTTGGCCAAGAGCTTCGTATGTGAACATTTGGATCGTGAATGAAATCGGCAATAACGACGCAGGTGGAGGAGTTCAAGGTTACGCTTATTTCCCTTTTAACAATCCTGTAGACGGTATCGTTTTGCTCTTCAATGCTTTTGGAACAACTGGAAACTTGAAATCATACACCAATATGAACCGAACACTGACCCATGAAATGGGACATTATCTCGGTTTGTATCACACTTTCCATGACACCAATTCATGCACCGAGGCAAATTGTAATACTGGTGGCGACCGCGTTTGCGACACACCTCCAACAACGCTCAACGCATCTTGCAACTCGCCAGCATGCGGCGGGACGCAACAAGTTCAGAACTATCTTGATTATACCTCACAAACCTGCCAAAACATGTTTACCGAGGGACAGAAAGTTAGAATGCGAACGACATTAGAAGAAGAAAGAACATCTCTCCTATCATCGCTAGGCTGCATGCCTGTTTACACTCGTGACGCAGGAATCACAGGAGTAATTGCTCCAATAGGAACTAGTTGCAATACAAGCTACAACCCTATTGTAACACTCACCAATTTTGGTTCGGCAGCACTTACTTCCGTTACTATTAATTATAATGTAAACGGTGTTGGAAATAGCACGTTTTCATGGACAGGAAACCTTGCTTCTGGCGCCAGTACAACCGTTAATTTGCCTGCTATTACAGTAGGTTTAGGCAATTTAACTTTTTATGCCTTCACATCCAATCCTAATGGACTATCGGATGAAAATGCATCTAATAATCAAAGCACTTCAAACTTTAATGTTACAAATGGAGCAACACTCACACTATCAGTAACAGTTGACTTCTTTGGTGCCGAAACATCATGGGAAATTAGAGATCAATCCAATAATCTGATGGACTTTGGTGGTCCATATATCAATAACGCACAAGGAACCGTATTCACCGAACCATTGTGCCTACCAAACGGATGTTACAATCTCATTTTTTACGATGCATATGGAGACGGACAATCATTTACAAATGGTTCATTTACTCTTAGAGATGCAAACAACGTAGTGCTTGTCACAAGAAGTGGCAACTGGGGCGCTGTTTCTACAAATCCATTTTGCGTTACTGGCGCACCAGAAGGTGCAGCACCAACAGCAGCTTTCACTGTAAATGATAATTTAATTTGCGCAAATAGCTCCGTCAATTTCACCTTCACTGGAACAAATGCTCCAACATCGTACGCTTGGACTTTTGAAGGAGCCAGCACTACTTCATCAAGTGTGATGAGTCCGCAAAATATTACCTACTCAACGGCAGGTACCTATGATGTGACACTTACAGTATCAAATGAATTCGGCAGCAATACATACACTTGTAATGATTGTATTACTGTAAGCAATGCACCAACTGTGACCTTCAGTATTTCCAACCCAACATGTTTTGGTGGAAACAACGGAGGCATTGTTACCACAGCATCTGGTGGAAATGCGCCCTATTCCTATGCGTGGGTGAGTGGTCCAACTACAGCGAACAGAACAAATCTTGCAGCGGGTAGCTATAATCTTACAGTCACTGATGCTCAAGGTTGTGTGCGTCAAGCTACTGCTACTATTTCACAACCTTCTGCAATCTCCATCACTAACAGCGTAAGCAATGTGACTTGTGCCGGAGAAAATGATGGTACTATTTCGGTAAATGCCACAGGTGGCACGGGCAACAAGACATACTCCTGGAACAACGGCTTGTCGGGTAATAGCATCAGTGGGCTCACTGCAGGTAGCTATATCTTGACAGTGACTGACGCCAATGGATGTGTAGCAAATCAAACGATCAATGTAAGCCAGCCTCCAATGCTTCAGGTGTCGGTTTTTCATAGTGATTTGACATGCAATGGATCGAATGATGGTAATGCAGTAGCCTCTAGTGTTGGTGGAACGGGAGAAATCTCATTCACATGGAGCAACGGAGCTACAGGCCAATTTATCACTGATGTACCTGCAGGCGTTTATATTATCACAGCCACCGATGCCAACGGATGCACCGACACCGAATCATTTATCATTGAGCAGCCAGATATTCTAGTAGCCAATGTAATTGTTACCAGTGCTGAGACATGCGCAGGCAATGACGGAGCGGCTTCGATAGAGGTTGAAGGAGGCAATGGTGATTACACTATTCTTTGGGGTGATGGAACACAAGGAGCTGTCTTGAATAATGTGTCAGCTGGACAATATTCAGTTGCAATAGCAGACGCCTCAGGCTGTGCTTTAAACGCGAGTTTTACCATACCATATGAGTGTGAGGTTTCAGTGGCATCAACAGGCCTAATCCAAAGCGACTGCGGTCTTGAAAATGTCTCACTTTCTACAGTATTGACATGCGAACCCGTAGAAAATGCCAGCATGTATCAGTGGAAATTTGCAACGGCAACAGGTCTTATTATCGCTGAAGAGTTTACAATTGGAAACCAGTTCTATCTCGGACAATCTAGTGCTATTACTAACAATCTGTTTATGATTGTAACAGTAAAAGCAATGGTGAATAGCGTTTGGGGAAATTATGGGCAAGCTTGCACAGTAGAAACCGAACAAATGCTCGGTACTACTGAACTTTCCACGGCAGACTGTGGAAGTACTATCAACGCATGGGATCAAATCATAACAGCAACCGCAATTGACAATGCTGCAATTTATGAATGGAGTTTTGTAAGCGCTAATGGTGTTATCTCTACAACGAGCATTGGAAATACCTTGGTTATTAGCACCAGCCTTGGTCTACAAAATAATACTGAGTACATCGTAACAGTAAGAGCTGAGGTGACAGATATGGGTTACACCAACTGGGGAAATCCTTGTTCCATCGAGCTTGCTATAAATTCTGTAGGAGTAAATGAAATTAATCAAGACTCGGTCATTATCTATCCAA
>CANGVZ010000086.1 GCA_947457285.1 Flavobacteriales bacterium
TGCAAGAGCAGCATCCAATCCAGCAGTATATGCCAATTCTTTTTCAGGCGTCATCAAGGCGCGAGTGATTGTACCTGCACCACCATGTATCGCAATAGAAAATTTCATCTTATTGATTTTCGGTCACCGTTTCACCTGGAGTGAACTCACGCTTTTTCACATTGTATTGATTGCCATGAACCAAAATATGAACGCGAATATTCTCCACAGATATAGGAGTTCCCATATTTACTTCAGTGATATTCGAATGACGAATGTCCTTTCCATCGACGATCACTACCGCACCGCTACCGATGGCTTCCAATTCGTTTCCATTGCGAATAATCACTCCCGTGTCCTCACCCAATCCAATACCTGTACAAGCAGGATTACTGCTCACCGCTTGCGCGAGACGATTGAATCTTCCGCGTTTATCAAAGTGTGAATCGATAATCACGTTGGGAACAAATGCAAGACCTGTAGTAATTTTCACTTCACCTTTCAAGTGAGCGAGATCGCTGCGTCCTTGATAGATCATGGTATTGCTCATCGCCATTGCTCCTGCGCTGGTACCAGCAATCACCAATCCATCGTGCATATAGCGATCGATAATGATATCTAAAAATTTTGTTCCTCCGAATATGGTAGTCAATCGCAACTGATCGCCTCCAGAAAACATAACGCCATCTGCCTTGGCAATGCGCTCTTCATATTCAGCCATCTTCGCGTCTTCACGATTGCGAATATTCATCACTCCCACATTGGTGCATCCTATTTTATTGAATGCAGTCATGTAGTTTTCTGCAACCTCCAACGGAATGCTGCTGGCAGTAGTAATGACTTCGATGTGTTTGTCTAAACCCCCGATTTCCTGAACAACTCTCTTGAGAATTCCAAGCTCAAAAAAGTGAAGGTTGCCGTGAGCGCTATAATAGCCCTCATTTTCGGTTCCTTTATCTTCAGCCCCCCCAATTGCGATTAGCAATCCTTTTGGATTATCTGACATGGTTTATTTTTTTTGAGAAAAAACAAAAATACATCGGTTGACAGTTGGATTGAACCAAAGTTTTAGTACATTATCACTTTTTTTCAACGTTATCAACACAAAACCTTAACCAATAAATATGAAGATCATCGACATCAAAGTAATGAAAGGCCCGAATTATTGGTCTATTCGCCGGCATAAAGTCATCCAGATGAAACTGGATTTGGAGGATATGGAACAAAAGCCCACGAATAAAATCCCTGGATTTTCTGAGCGTTTGGAAGCAATGTTTCCGTCGATGTATAGCCACCGATGCAGCATTGGCGAGCCTGGCGGTTTTTTCATTCGTGTGAAAGACGGCACCTGGATGGGCCATGTGATAGAACATATCGCACTCGAAATTCAAACACTTGCAGGCATGCAATGTGGCTTTGGCCGCACCCGTGAGACTTCAAAGAGCGGTGTTTACAATGTCGTTTTTGCCTATATGGAAGAAAAAGCGGGAATTTATGCAGCCCGCGCTTCCGTAAGAATTGCGGAAGCCCTTATCGAAGGTAAGGAATATGATTTAGCTGCGGATATCCAACAGCTACGCGAGATCCGTGAAGACGAACGCCTCGGTCCATCTACTGGATGCATCGTGGAAGAAGCTGCTGCGCGTGGCATTCCTTATATACGTCTCAATAGACATTCATTGGTGCAATTGGGATATGGAATCAATCAACGCCGCATTCGCGCTACGATCGCGAGCACCACTGGCAGCATTGCTGTAGATATTGCTTGTGATAAAGAAGAAACGAAAAACCTTCTTGGCGCTGCCGAAATACCTGTACCAAAAGGTCGCATCGTTTACTCTGAAGAAGGATTGAAAGATGCAATTGATAGCATCAAATATCCTATCGTTACAAAACCTGTAGATGGAAATCACGGTAAAGGTGCCACTACCAATATCACTGATTGGGAAGGTGCCGTAATGGGGCTTCAGGCCGCTAAAAAATATGGCCGTGGTGTCATCGTAGAACGTTTTATTACAGGTAAAGATCACCGTGTATTGGTGATCAATTACAAGTTCGTAGCTGCCGCAATTCGCAAACCAGCTGCTGTAACAGGGGATGGAGTGCACACGATTCAACAACTCATCGACATCACCAACCAAGATCCACGCAGAGGATACGGTCACGAAAAAGTATTGACCCAAATTTCTGTCGATGATTTCTTGATGGAAATGCTCACACGCGAAGGCTTGACATTAGAAAGCGTTCCTGAAAAAGGAAGAGAAGTTTTCTTAAAGCCTACTGCCAACCTGAGCACGGGGGGCACCGCAACAGACGTAACAGATCTTGTGCATCCCGATAATATATTTATGTGCGAGCGCATTGCGCGCATCGTGGGCTTGGATATCTGCGGTATCGATATCATGGCTTCAGATCTTTCGACTCCTGTTTCCGAAAACGGCGGCGCTATCCTAGAAGTAAATGCAGCGCCAGGATTTAGAATGCACATCGAACCCACTGAGGGATTGCCACGCAACGTAGCAGAACCGGTGATCGATATGTTGTATCCTCCAGGTAGCAGCGCACGCATTCCAATCATCGCTGTGAGTGGTACGAATGGTAAGACCACCACTACCCGACTTATGGCGCACATCGTAAAATCGATGGGACACAAGGTTGGATATACTACCACCGATGGTATCTACATTCAAAACCGACTCATGATGAAAGGCGACTGTACAGGTCCCGTTTCAACTGAATTTGTATTGAAAGATCCTACTGTTGATTTTGCCGTTCTCGAATGCGCGCGCGGCGGCATTCTCAGAGCAGGTTTAGGTTTCCACAATTGCGACATCGCTATCGTGACCAACATCGCCGAGGACCATTTAGGATTACAAGACATCGATACATTAGAACAACTGGCGCGTGTAAAAAGCGTAGTTCCTGAAAGTGTATTTCCTGAAGGTTACGCCATATTGAACGCAGACAATAAGTACACACTCGCGATGGCTAAGGACATCAAAGCGAAAATTGCTTATTTCTCTTTAGATGAAAATAATCCAACCATCGTTGAACACATCAAGAAAGGTGGATTGGCAGCGATCTATGAAAATGGCTATGTGACCATTTGTAAAGGCACTTGGAAAATACGCGTTGACAAAGCAAGTAACATTCCTCTAACATACGGAGGTCGTGCAACATTTAATATTTCCAATATTCTTCCTTGTTTGCTCGCTGGATTCATTCGTAATTTCAGAATTGAGGATATGAAGATTGCTTTGGAAACCTTCATTCCAAGCCCTGTTCAGACACCTGGAAGAATGAATATGTTCCACTTTAAAAATTTCACAGTCATGGTAGACTATGCGCACAATGCACACGGCTTCATGGCAATCAGTGATTTCTTATCGAAAGTGGACGCCTCTCCAAAGATTGGAGTGATTGCAGGCGTGGGCGACCGACGCGATGATGATATTCGCAATCTTGGAAAAGTAGCCGCAGGAATGTTTGACGAGATTATTATACGTCAAGACAAGAATCTACGTGGACGCAGCGAGCAAGAAATCATCGATCTGATGACCGAGGGAATTCACTCTGTAGGAGGCAATAAGAAAGTGACCGTGATTCCAAAAGAACCACAGGCCATTGAATATGCCATCAAAGGTGCAGTACCTGGCTCATTCATTACTATATGCTCGGATGTTATACCTGATGCACTTGATCAGATAATGAAGTATAAAGAAGAAGAAGAACAGTTGAATCCCATTCGACAGTAAATAGTAAGGGGCGGAAATTCCGCCCCTTTTCTTTTCTTAATCATTGAAGTACTCAATGATAGCCCTCTTGATCAAGGTCTCCTGTTCTGCGGGAGCCAGCGCGGGTAAGTTCTCTACTCGTTTGAAATGTGGCCAGCCATCGGCATCTCTGCCTTCATATTCATAATACCCAAAAGGCTCGAGCAGCGTACATATTGCAATATGCATGACATCGAGTTTTTGATCCTTTTTCAAGGGTTTATAATCATGGCCTAATTCCTGCAAACCAATCAAAAAGATGATAGCCGAATAATCCAATTTTTCTCCAAACGACTTTGAAACCTTCTCAACTGTTTCACTCCACGTTTTTTCAAAGATGTAATCCATTTTTTGGAATTCAATAATTTCTACAAATGTTCATAAAATCAAAACAACCCACACCATTGTTTTACGTCACAAAGATGTTAATTTCGCATTCCCGAGACCTAACGCAGATTCAAAATTATATGAAGTCTATACTATTAAAGAGTTTCTTTTTAGCTATAACGCTAACTGTCAGCTCTTTCGCTTTCTCCCAAAACCGTACTGATTTGTTGGATGCGCAACTAAATGTGGTAAATGATAGTGCATCATCGAAGTACATTCGTCAGATTTTTCCTGAATCGGACTCCGTTTTCAAAGTCGAAATCAAATACAAAACAGGTGAATTGATGATGACTGGCGTTTACAAGGACGAAGCGCTTCGTGTTGAAAACGGCGATTTCAAGTACTACTATGCCAATGGCACGGTGGAGTCTGAGGGAAAGTATAAAAACGGTAATAAAGTAGGCGTTTGGAAGCGTTGGAGCTATGATGGCTCCCCACGTCCTGACCGTCAGTATGCCGATGAAAATTTCAAAAGAACCAATCGCACTACGGCATCCGCCAAATTCCCAGGCGGCATCTCTGCGCTTCAACAAATGGTAAATGATTCACTTCAATATCCTGCCGAGGCGCGAGAAAGAAGAATTGAGGGTACTGTCTATGTCACTTTTGTAATTGACGCGTCTGGTGACGTGCGTCAACCTGAAATTTCGGACGGTGTGCATTACTTGTTGGATGAAGAAGCCCTTCGCTTTGTATCTACCATGCCCGCCTGGACCCCAGCCACCCGCGGTGGTGTGCCAGTTGACAGCAATTTCATCATGCCGATCACTTTCAGTATCACGGAAAAATAGATATATAGCGACGAGCGACGAAGCGACGAGCGACTAGATACTAGTGACTAGATACTAGTGACTAGATACTAGCGACTAGTGACGAAATAGAGTTAACTGTCATACTTTCACACTTTCATACTAGCATACTATCATACTAGCATACTATCATACTAGCATACTATCATACTAGCATACTAGCATATTGGCCTACTAAAAAGCCGCTTCGAGATCGAAGCGGCTGTATTGTTGTGTCGGGATGACAGGACTTGAACCTGCGACCACACGCCCCCCAGACGTGTACTCTACCAACTGAGCTACATCCCGGAAAAGTGGGCGCAAAAATAGACAGAATACTAGAAGTAGCAAATTAAATTGCCTGCGAACGGCGTCGAGACTTATTACTCAATAATCACCGACTCTTCATTCGTCTCCTGTTCCTCGATCTTGATGATACCAGAACCAAAGAGCGATCCTTTCACTGCTTCAATATTCAAAACAGCAAATCCTGCTTGTCCTGATTTATAGAAGTCACTGAAATCAAAAGTAACTTTTCCAGTTCCGTTTGAAGTTTGTGTGGTGTCAAATCGAACTGTGCATCCATTGCAAGGCTCGCTTGGCACACCGAACAATCTTACTTCCGCCCCTGGTACAGGCTTTCCATCAACATCTAGAATCAATACAGTAGCGATTGTTTCTTCGTCTTTCTTACAAGAAGAGAAAATAACCGTAGAGCTTGTTAAAAGAAGAATTGAAAAGAGCTTAATTGCTTTTGTGGTTGTCATGTGAAGGTTTCTTAAATTCGCGTCCTCGATTTTAAAACTCGAGGAAGATTTTTACAAAGAAAGTAAATTTTAATATAAATGAAAAGACTTTTCTTATACTTGATTGGTTGCTTTATGGTTTCATCCAGCTTTTTAATGGTCGGATGCAAGTCCAAATCGAAGGTAACTGCCTCAGAAACACCTACTACAGAAATAAAAGAAGATAAACCACAAAGCAATATGAGCAACGAACAACCTGTGCCAACGACCAATGTGAAGGTGAAAATGACCACCACTTTTGGTGAAATGATCATCCAACTCTATGATGAAACGCCCAAACACCGCGATAACTTCATCAAACTGGTGAATGAAAAATATTATGACAGCCTCCTTTTTCACCGCTGTATCAAGGGATTCATGATTCAAGGTGGTGATCCCAATAGCCGCAACGCCGCTCCTGGAGTGCAATTGGGCGTGGGTGGACCTGGATATACCGTAGATGCGGAATTCAACCCACTACTCATTCATAAAAAAGGAGCCCTCGCCGCGGCCCGCCAAGGAGATATGGTGAACCCACAGAAGAAGTCGAGCGGATCACAATTCTATATCGTACAGGGCCGTACAATGAACGACGCTCAAATCGATCAGATGCAGGCGTATGTTCAACAGAAAAACCCAGGATTTACCTACACTCCAGAGCAACGCGAGCTCTACAAGACAGTAGGCGGCACCGCTCAACTGGATATGGACTACACTGTATTTGGTGAGGTAATCCAAGGACTTGAAGTGATTGACGCGATCAATTCACAACCTACAGCGCCTGGCGATCGTCCGTTACAAAATATCATTATGAAAATCGAATTCGTTCGATAATGCAAGAAAAAATCAATCAATATATCGCGGAAATCGAAGCGTACAGCACGAAAGTAGCTGACGAAATCGAGCAATTCCGCATTAAATGGGCCGGCCGCAAGGGGATCCTCAACGATCTTTTTGAGGAATTCAAACAGGTCCCAAATGACCAGAAAAAAGTTCTCGGTCAGGAAATGAATCGTCTGAAAACGGCGGTACAAGCCAAGTTGGACGACTTGATTGCTTCTACCGCTTCTGCTGGCAGCGACAACGCTGAAAAGGAAGATATGACGCGCCCTACAGGAGCATACGCTCCCGGCACGCGCCACCCCCTTTCCACCGTGCGACGCGAGATTCTAGAAATCTTTGAGCGTATCGGATTCACTGTGGCCGACGGACCAGAAATAGAAGACGACTGGCACGTATTCAGCGGACTCAACTTCCCGCCAGAACACCCCGCACGCGATATGCAGGATACATTCTTTATAGAAAAAAATCCTGACATGGTTCTTCGAACGCACACATCCAGCGTACAAGTGCGAATGATGGAAACGCAAAAACCGCCATTGCGCATCGTAATGCCCGGTCGTGTGTTTCGTAATGAAGCCATCAGCTCACGCGCGCACTGTCAGTTTCACCAAATCGAAGGACTCTATATCGACGAAGGAGTTTCCTTTGCTGATATGAAACAGACCTTGCTCTATTTCGCCCAAGAGTTTTTTGGAAAAGCGAAGATTCGCCTACGCCCATCCTATTTTCCATTCACCGAACCAAGTGCCGAAATGGACGTATACTGGGGTTTGAACAGCGAAGCAGATTACCGCATCACAAAGGGAACAGGTTGGCTCGAAATCCTCGGATGCGGCATGGTTGATCCCAATGTGCTCAGCGCATCGGGCATTGATCCAGAGAAATACAGCGGATTCGCCTTCGGAATGGGCATCGAACGCATCACCATGCTTCGATACCAAATCGACGACCTCCGTATGTACTTCGAAAACGACGTACGCTTTTTGAGACAATTCGACCGAATGGTCTGATTTCACAATATAAGTGTACCAATAACACTAAGTAAATAGAAAAGGTATAGTGGAACCTCCATTATCCTATATTTGTCACCATACAACGAAACAGCATGGCAACAGAAATAGCCGGAAAGAAAAAAACAGATTCTAAATCTGCAGCGCCGAAGAATGCCGGACGCTTTACAAAGGACACGTATATCAAGTGGTATCGCGAGATGCTCTTGATGCGCAAGTTTGAAGAGAAGTGTGGACAATTGTATATCCAACAAAAGTTTGGTGGATTCTGTCACCTTTACATCGGTCAAGAGGCCGTATTGTCGGGCATGATGGATAGCATCAAGCCAAGCGACCGTGTGATCACCGCATACCGCGACCACGCACATCCACTCGTGATGGGCACAGATCCTAAATTGGTAATGGCTGAGCTTTATGGAAAAGCGACAGGCACTTCAA
>CANGVZ010000087.1 GCA_947457285.1 Flavobacteriales bacterium
CGTATCACCACGTTTGATTTTGATCAAAAGATTCAATTAAACGTAGTCGGTAATATTGGTACCAAGTTGAAGCTTAATGTAAACTATAATACAGAGAGCACATTTGAATTTGAAAATCAAATGAAGCTCGAATATACTGGTGACGAAGATCAAATCATTAAGAAGATTGAGCTAGGAAACGTTTCTCTTCCTCTCAAAGGCTCATTGATTCAAGGTAGTTCTAGCTTGTTCGGAGCTAAAGTAGAAACCCAATGGGGTAAGCTACGCAACACCACCGTTTTTTCGCAACAAAAAGGTGAGCGCAGAAATATTACCATTCAAGGAGGCGCACAAACTCAAAACTTTAATATCAGCGGTGATAACTACGAAGCGAATAGACACTATTTCCTATCAAGTTATTTCCGTGAAACGTATGACCAAGCTTTGGCTTCGCTTCCAGTTGTAAATAGCGGAGTAAACATCACGCGTATTGAAGTTTATGTAGTAAACCAACAAGCAAATACGCAAGAAGTAAGAAACGTAATTGGATTCTCTGATCTCGGCGAAAACTTCGATTACATGAGTACCGACTATGATATCGGACCATTGTTTAATCCTGCGCAAACGCTTAATCCAGACAATGACAACAACCAGTTGTACAATCTAATGGTGAACAACCCAGATGTATTGAATTTCACCAATGCCAACGCAGCTATCAGCGGAGCCATCGGAGGAATTCGACAAGGTATACACTATGAACGCGTGGGTAATGCGCGAAGACTTACAAGCTCTGAATACACTTTCAACTCTCGCCTTGGATTCATTTCGCTGCGCCAAGCGCTCAACAACGCTGAAGTACTGGCGGTTTCGTATGAATATACTCTAAATGGTCAAACCTATCAGGTAGGTACACTATCACAAGATGGTATTGCAGCGCCACAAGCATTGATTTTGAAGATGTTGAAATCATCAATTACGCTGGTTCGCTTGACAGATGGTAATCCATCGCCGCTATGGCAAAACATGATGAAAAACGTCTACAATCTTGGAGCTTTTGGTGTATCACCAGAGAACTTTAGATTGGAAGTTTTCTATAATAATCCGAGCACTGGTATTGATCAAAACTTTATTGCTCGTCCACCCCTTGATGGACGACTGTTGATACAAGTATTGAATCTTGACCGAATAGACGCCCAGCAGATGGCTGGGTCCGATGGGTTCTTCGACTTCATACCGAATGCCGCCACTTTGGGCGGCTTGGTGGATGCGCAATCGGGTAGGATATTCTTCCCCGTCGTCGAACCGTTTGGTAGTCACCTCGCCAATGAAATCATCGAAGGACTTGGGAATACGCCGCAGGCACAACAGATTATTTCTCAGGTGGTCTATCAACCGCTCTATGACTCCACGAAAACAGCCGCTCAGATTCAATTCCCGAATCTGAATCGATTCAAAATTAAAGGACAATATCAAAGTGCAAGCGGATCAGAAATTTCCCTAAATGCACTCAATATTCCTCAAGGTTCTGTAAGCGTTACAGCAGGAGGAATTCAACTTCAAGAAGGAGTAGACTTTACCGTTGATTACAACCTCGGACGTCTTCGAATTTTGAACGAAGGGGTATTAGCGAGTGGTCAACCCGTGAACGTGTCGGTGGAGAGTAACTCGCTCTTCAATATGCAGTTCAGGACGATGATGGGAAGCCGATTTGACTATACATTCAATGAGAACTTTGCCATAGGTGGTACTATCCTTAACTTGCGAGAACGCCCTATAACGCAAAAGGTAAACATGGGTGATGAGCCGGTGAACAATACCATTATCGGTACTGATTTCAATTTTCAAAAAGAGGTTCCATTCCTCACACAGCTCGTAGATAAAATACCATTCATCAATACCAAAGAAAAGTCAACCCTTACCATCAATGGTGAGGCTGCAAAACTCTTCCCAGGTCATAGCCGCGCAATTTCAAGAATTGGTAATGCCTATATCGATGACTTCGAAGGAAGCCAAAGTTTGATTGATTTGAGATCATTGAACCAATGGTTCCTGGCAAGTACTCCCAAACTTCAAAGTGGAGGAAACGGTCTATTCCCCGAAGGAGATTTAGAAAATAACCTCGCCTACAATTACAACAGAGCGCTATTGAGCTGGTACATCATTGATCCGCTTTTCTTCAGAGTGAGCAACATTACACCAGAGAATATTGCCAATGATCCTGATTTGCAGAGTGATCACCGCAACCGCGAGATTTTGGAAAGTGAAGTATTCCCAAATCGTGAGCTACCTCCGGGAACGCCTCCCAACATTAGCACGCTCGACCTTACGTACTATCCTAACGAACGCGGACCTTACAACTACGAACTACCAGAAGGATCACAATTCTCTGAAGGTCTCACTCCAGACGGCTTCTTAGAAGCACCAGATACGCGTTGGGGCGGTATTCAGCGCGCGTTAACCACAACAGATTTTGAAACAAGTAATATTGAATTTATCCAGTTCTGGCTGATGGATCCATTCAATGAAGACTCAGAAAATACTTCCGGTGGTGACCTTTATTTCAACCTCGGAAACGTTAGCGAAGACGTTTTGAATGACTCTCAACTGAGCTTCGAGAATGGTTTTCCAAATGACAATAATCCTCTTCCAGTGTTGCAAAGCACGTGGGGATTGTATCCTGACCCAGCCACCTTCAATGTGGTAAGTGCATTTGACAACTCAACCGGAAATTATACCCAGCAGGACATTGGATTGGATGGTTTGAATAATCAAGCAGAACAAGGATTTTTTGCAACATGGCTTTCTCAGGTGCAGTCTGGACTATCTGCTGATGCATATGCCCGTTATGCTCAGGACCCATCTCGTGATAATTTCAAATACTTCCGTAGCAGTGACCCTGCAGATGCCAATTTGAATGTGGTACAGCGATATAAGTTCTTCAACGGAAATGAAGGAAACTCGAACACCGAATCAGCAGAAGGCTTCCCTATCACGGCTACCACTATACCTAACACCGAGGACATCAACCAAGACATTACTCTCAACACTATTGAGAGTTATTTCCAATACAAAGTGAGTCTTCGTCCGAACGATCTTGGAGAAAACAATATCGGAAGAAATTATATCACCGATAGTTTCGAAACTACTAAGACCACTGCCAACGGTGAGGAGCGTCGCATTCGTTGGTATCAATTCAAGATTCCTGTGCGTGATTGGGAATCACGCTATGGAAACATTCCTGACTTCCGTTCTATACGTTACATCCGTATGTTTATGAAGGATTGGAACGAAGAAGTAACACTTCGTTTTGCTCGTCTCGAGTTGGTGCGTGGAGAATGGCGTAAATATGTGAACTCTCTTGCCGGTCCAAACGAAGTTGAGCCCAACGATGATGATCCTGTTGTATTCAACATTGCTGCTGTAAACATCGAGGAGAACGGTAACCGCGAACCAGTACCTTATGTTGTTCCTCCTGGAATCATCCGTGAACAAGACGTTGCGAGTGCGAACCTCAGAAACATGAACGAGCAATCGTTGTCATTCGAAGTGTGTAATCTTCCTGATGGCGATGCCCGTGCTGCATATAGAAATGTGAATTTCGACATGCGACAATACAAGCGTCTACGGATGTTTGCTCACGCTGAAGCTTTGCGCAGCGCTGATGATTTGAAAGATAAGGAGCTCACTGTTTTCGTGCGCCTCGGAAGTGATTTCGATCAAAACTACTACGAGTATGAATTGCCAATGGAAATCACGGAATGGTTTACGAATGACGATGATGAAGTGTGGCCAGAAGGGAACAACTTTGACATTCAACTTGAAGATCTTCAAGCGCTGAAAGTAGAGCGCGGCAATAGCTCATCTATTTTGGTGGAATATTCTAAAATGATTGGAAAAGCGCGTGTATCGATAAAAGGAAATCCAAACCTTGCAAACGTAACGGTATTGATGATCGGTGTGCGCAACCCTGATAAAGACAATAATAAATTCAGCTCTACCGATGATGGATTAGCGAAGTGCGGTATCATTTGGGTGAATGAGCTAAGGCTTTCCGAATTTAATAACCAGGGTGGTTGGGCTGCAGTGGCGCGTATGAATGCACAACTTGCAGATTTTGCAACGGTAGCTGTTGCTGGTAACATAAGCACACCAGGCTTCGGAACTTTAGAACAACGAGTACAGGAACGTCAGCTCGAAACCAAAATGGGCTTCGATGCGAACAGTACGATTCAAATGGGTAAATTCTTCCCAGAGAATTGGGGCGTTCAATTACCGATGTACGTAGGTTATTCAGAGACTGTTCAAACGCCGAAGTTTAGTCCGCTTCAACCTGACGTTATTCTCACAGAATCACCTGACGTGGATCGAAGGTTAAAAACGAAATCCCAGACATATACCAAACGACGAAGTATCAACTTCAGCGAAGTACGCATTTCACCAAAGCCTGCCGAGGGTGCTGACGCTCCCAAACCTGAAGAGGGTAAAGAACCACCAAAAGCCACAGGAAAAGACCCTAGCGGTGAAGGCGGAGGCGGTTCCAAAAAACCGAAGAAAGATCAGTTCTATGACATTAAGAACTTCTCGGTCTCTTATTCATACAACGAACTCTACTTCCGCGACATCAATATGGACTGGCGATTGACGAAACAATACGCAGGAGCATTTGATTATGCGTTCAACAATAAACCAAAAGAAATCAAGCCATTCAATGGTGTTCAGTCAAAATATTTGAAGTGGGTTAAAGAATTCAATTTCTATCCCGGAATCAAATCATTTGCATTCCACACAGAAATGAACCGCATGTATGAGACCAGCCGTATTCGCAACAATACAGAAGAGCTCACGGGAGTGTTTAGTGAAATGCTCATTCAGACACAAGTGTTGAAGACATGGAATTGGTCTAGAACTTACAACTTCAAGTATGACTTGACAAAGAATTTGAAGTTCACATACAACGCAAGTAATCTAGGTCTAGTGGGCGAACCAAGAGGTGTCATCGACCGCAATAACATTGACTGGTACGATGCGTATCGCGATACGGTTTGGACAAACATTCGCAATTTTGGCACTACCACCGCTTATAGCCACAATGTAGGCGGAACATACAAACTACCTTTTGATAAACTACCATTAGTAGATTTCGTAAACGCTGACGTAGCATACGCAGGTACATTCAGATGGGACAGAGCGCCATTTACGCAGGACACTTTAGGAAATACCATTCAAAACAGCAGACAGCTTACATTCAATGTTCAGGGTAACCTCGAGACGCTCTACAACAAGTCGCCCAAGCTCAAAGAAATCAATCAGGGTAAGAAGCCCAAGGACAATAAAAAAGGCAAGACCGACAACACCAAGAAAGATGGATTCGGAAATGACCCTGATAAAGAAAAGAAAGAAAAGGCCGATCCATTTAATCCACTTGATGCAACATTGCGATTCTTGATGATGGTAAGGAATGTGAGCGGAACTTACTCACGAAATGAAGGGATACTCTTGCCTGGTTATAATCGGAGGACCAACATTGTTGGATTTGACCAAGACTTTGAGGGTCCGGGAGTGGACTTCCTTCTTGGCGGTCAAAACACGGATGTATGGGGCAATCCGAATGGAGGTAACGTAGCATTGGACATCGCTAATTCTGGATGGCTTGTGCAACAACCTTTCCTCAACAATCAATATTCTGAAACATACACCGAGACTTGGAATTATAAAATCAATCTCGAACCGATTAAGTATTTAAAAGTCGAGGTTACTGGTACACGCACGGAAGGTAGAAATAGCAATGCATTCTTCCGATTCGACCCTAATAACAACGAGTTCGTGTTTCAATCACCAATGGAGACAGGAAACTTTAGCGCGAGCGTGAATACATGGTCTACAGCATTTGTAAGAGACGAAGCGGACAACGGATGGACCAGCAGCACATTTGAAACATTGCTACAAAATCGCGTTGAAGCTTCGAGTGCATGGAACGACGCCACATATCAGTTGGATGAAGCAAATCCAAATGGTTATTATCCGGGTTGGGGCAGCACGAACGTAAGTGTTGTTATTCCCGCATTCATCGCCGCTTACACAGGAAAGCCCGTTTCAGAAGTTTCTCTTGATCCTTTCCAAACACGCGCGCAACCTAACTGGCGTGTTACCTACGATGGATTGACGAAGTTAGCTTCTGTGAAAAAGTATTTTAAGCAATTCAATATTTCACACCAGTATCGCTCCACGTTGAATACGAACTATGTGCGCAACCTCAATTATACTGAAAATGAAAATGGATTGCCAAATGCCATTGATGCCAGCGAGCAAGGAAACTTTATCCCTCGCAATCAAATCAACACCGTAACAATTCAAGAGAACCTTTCACCGCTTATTGGTTTTGACATGACTATCAAAACTGCAAAGAGCAATGATCCTCAAGTGAAAGTTGAAGTGAAAAGAGATCGAACGATAGCACTCGGTTTGAGCAATCTTCAGATCACAGAGACGAAGAGCAATAGCCTTGTGCTTGGAGTGGGTTACAAACTCACGGAGGTAAGAAATCTGTTTGGAAGAAAGCGCAGCAACTTACCATTCAAGACACCAAAGAATACATCGATTAACTTGAGAGCTGATTTGACTATTCGCGACAACGTGACACTCATTCGCAAGATTGAAGAGCGTCAGAACCAGCCTACTGCGGGTCAGAGACTGTTTAGTATTAAGTCAAGCATCGACTACGTGGTAAATGATAAGTTGAATGTTCGATTCTTCTATGATCATCAGATCAACCAGCCGAAGATTTCAACCTCCTTCCCTACTTCGAATATCAATGCAGGTATAGCGCTACGATTCACGTTGAACTCGTAATACGAAGAACAAGGAACAGGGGAACAAGGAACAAGGGGAATAAGGGAACAGGGAACAAGGAACAAGGAACAAGGGAACAAGGAACAGGGGAACAGGGGAACGAGGGAACAATTCGGAATTCAGAATTGAGAATTCAGAATTGAGAATCTAAGGAAGAGAATCTTGTATTAATTAGAGTGTTTTGAAGCGGATTAGAAAAAAAGAAAACTACTTCAAGATATCTTTTTTGGTAAGCTCCATAAACTTTTCCTCACCATCTATTAGCACAAGCAATTTCATTAGGTTTTGAGCTTCTGGAACAAGGCCATTTGCGAGAATTAAACAAAATTGATCAGTTGTACATTTACGGTAGTCCACTCCATTAACTTGCAAAATTTGAGCTCCATTTTTCAAACCTGCTTCACTGGCTTGTGTCCCCATATATACTTCGCTAACAATAAGTTTCTCTTCCGAAATAAAAGGACGGAATCCAAAACTTTCGTAGCCACTGATATTATAATCTCCTGTGGGAATTAAAAGAATTTCTTTTTTGTTCCAATCGATAATTACTCGAAAGTTCTTCAAAAATTTTGTACCAATTAATCTCGCGCCATTTTCTATTGAAACCACATTTTCTTCTAAAATCAAATCTCCAATCTTAGTTGAGTCTAGAAGAACAACGTAACTTGTATCAACTTTTCCAATACCATATAGTCCTGATGCTGATGTCCCATAGGACCTAACTTCCTTCACAGGACCCTTTTTAGCTTTAATTTTTGCAAGGCACGCATTGGAAGTAGCAAACGATCCGTTTGAACCCGTATCGAAAGTCACCTTTTCATCTTCAACCCCATTATAAACAATTGTAACAAGCGGTGTATATGATAAAGAAGGTGCGAATGGTAAATGGAACAACTTTTCTGGAATTGAGAAAGAAGATCTCTTATCACTGATTGAAATTACATTACGTTCATAATCAAATTCCCAAATGGCCTCTTTCATTAAGTTCGCTCCAATAAATCCATCTATATCCAGGCATGCAATTGCTTCTGATTGTTTGAGATCAGCTACAGCTGCTCCAGTATCCTTAAAGCAAGTACCGTTGATGAAAATTTCCGGAAAAACAACAAAATC
>CANGVZ010000088.1 GCA_947457285.1 Flavobacteriales bacterium
TCAAGGCATTCGACCCGCACCTGGCTATCCTGCATGTCCAGACCATTTGGAAAAAAAGACCATTTGGAATCTGCTAGAAGTAGAAAAAAATACAGGAATGACTTTGACTGAATCGCTTGCAATGAACCCAGCAGCAAGTGTAAGTGGTTATTATTTCGCACACCCTGAATCGAAATATTTTGGTTTGGGAAAAATAACTGATGAACAGGTTGCAGATTTTGCGAATAGAAAAGGAATTGATGTGACAGAAGCGCAGCGCTGGCTTGCGCCAAATATTTTATAAGGAAAGAAATGAAAGTAATTCAACACATACAAGAAGCAAAAAACACGCTTTTTAGCATTGAAATTTTGCCTCCATTAAAAGGCCAAAACATCAGCAGCATTTTCGAAACGATGGACAAGCTGATGGAGTTTCAGCCTGCATTTGTAGACGTCACCTATCATCGAGAAGAATACGTTTTCCGCGATGCAGGTAATGGACTATTGGAAAAACATGTGGTGAAAAAAAGACCTGGCACTGTTGGTATATGCGCCGCTGTTACCAATCGTTATCGAGTGGATACCGTTCCTCACATCATTTGTGGTGGATTCTCAAGACAAGATACTGAAGATGCATTGATAGACCTCAACTTTGTTGGTATTGACAATGTGCTCGTGCTTCGTGGTGATCCCATCAAAAGTGAGGGTAGATTTAAACCGGAAACCGAAGGACACGCCTACGCATCAGAATTGGTGGAGCAAGTAGTTCGCATGAATCAAGGACTTTATTTAGACCCCGATTTAAAGGATGTTCAGAGAACCAATTTTTGTATTGGGGTAGCTGGATACCCAGAAAAGCACTTTGAAGCCCCAAACCTAAATAGCGACCTAAAATACCTCAAGGCCAAAGTCGATGCGGGTGCTGAGTACATTGTAACACAAATGTTTTACGACAACTCCAAGTTTTTCTCCTTTGTAGAAAAATGCAAGGCTATGGGAATTGATGTTCCAATCATTCCTGGACTTAAACCACTTTCTACCAAATCTCAATTGAGTATAATTCCACATCACTTTCATATAGATATGCCCGAAGAACTGGTGGATATGGTGGAAAAAGCCAAGTCTGACGCCGAGGTGAGAGAAATTGGAATCCAGTGGTGTATCCAACAATCAAAAGAGCTCAAAGCTGCTGGCGTGCCTGTGCTACATTATTACACAATGGGAAAGGCGAAGTCCACGGCAGAAATTGCAAAGGCGGTTTTTTAAATAAAATCATGCACAGCGCAACTAGCGCCTTTCTGGAAACTTCTTCCGGGCTTTATTGGAATGTTGGGAAGCCGTTGGAGGTGCTGGAGTTTTCTACTTATTTCCTAGAGACTCACGACTCCATCGTTCTGTACCTATTCAGCTTTTCCATTTCCACCTCATCCAATTAGCGCCATTAACCAGGAGAAATTCCCTTTAATTCGATGAGCATAATCGAAGCCATTTGAGTTTTGTTACAATGTATCACAAAAACTCTTACATTCTTCTAATCTGTCTATTTAAACCTTAAATGAAGGTAATTCGAAAGACCACTTGAGACTATTGCTTGACCTTACACTTCTTGGTTATTCGAACTAAAATAAGAAATTCTTAACTCTTTTTTTTCCACAAATCACTCAGTAATCGGCTTATCCACAATCACCACATATTCCTTTTCGTTAGAATTACCTGCGCGTAAAATCTTATTGATCAGATCACCATTGTTGGTTTAAAAAAAATGGCTATCTTCACGCAACCATTTATTCAAGCTATAATTACTAATCGTTAAATATTTTTGCTATCCTTGTATGACTTAAACCAAATCAGTCAAACTATGAAAAAAAGATTACTATTCACTTTGTTCGTAATTACAGTCATTAGTGCACGAACACAAGATTGCGGCTGCCTCTTACCAATAGACAACACCTTTGAGGTCGTTCCGATGTCCTTAGGTATTGCTCCTGATTGGCGAAATGACGACGGAAGTTCGGAGGCGATTCCGATACCTTTCACGTTTTCTCTGTTTGGTCAAGATTATGATACGCTTTTCATCAACAACAATGGAAATATCAGTTTTGACTATGGTTGGCCAACTTACACAGCCTCAGGATTTCCATTTTTAGGCTCGCCTATGGTTGCCCCTTTTTGGGCGGATGTTGACACGCGTGGAGAAGGCAGTGGTCTCGTGTATTATAAAATTCTCCCAAATGCACTGATCGTTCGTTATGATCATGTAGGCTATTTCAGCTATGAATTTGATAAGCTCAATGATTTTCAAGTCGTCATTTCCGATGGAACCAGTGAACTAATTCCCAATGGCCATACCATCAGTTTTTGCTATGGCAACATGGATTGGACGACAGGCAACGCTTCCGATGGATTATTAGGGTTTGGAGGAACTCCAGCGAATGTTGGCGTGAACTATGGTAATGGCGCGCTTGCAATGCAGATTGGGCGTTTCAATCAACCTGGTAACAATTTCGATGGTGCCTACGGTGAATCAGATGGAATTGATTTTTTAGATAACTCAAGCATTTCCTTTTCTACTCTTTCTGCAGAGTATAATCAAGCTCCTATAAACGTTTCCAACCTTTGTGACACTATCTTCGGTCAAGCTGGCGATACACTGGTTTTCTTCTTTTATGACGATAGCGGGCAAGAACTCGAATTTGACGTTCAAGATACCTCTGGCTACTTTAACCCGATCGATCCTGATAGCGCGGGGTTTGTCATCATCAATGATCTTATTGTACAGAAAATAAGAAGTGGTGATCGCGACATTACTGAATCTTCCTATGCGTTGGTAATCGACCCATCTATTCCTGATGGGGTGTATTCGATTGTAATTACCACTTCTGACAACGATTCGCCGCCAATTACATCTACATTTAACTATACCATTCAAATCGGAGAAATATCGGTAAACATAGATGAGCAAGAAAAACTAAACATCACTGCTTATATTAATGCGGGCGTGCTTCAATTCAAAGGATTAGAAGGTTTGGACGTTGAACAATTTACCCTTTATAATAGCTCAGGGCAAAACATCCTTCAAACCAACAATATCATCGGTGCATTTAACCTCAACGCTCTCCCAAGTGGAATTTATTTGTACACGATTAAAGCAAACGGACAATTAACAAGCGGTCGCGTCTTGAAATAACTGCACAGTAAACGTACATAGGTAAATGGCCTAATAGAAAGGTGTGGATTATCAACTTAATAGAGATGTGTAAAAAAGTCACTAAAATTTTGGGGTTAATGCAACCTTTTTTTTTGCTGCTAAAACATTGAAGATTAGATTTTTTTATCTAAAATTGACTCCGTAAACCATAATCAAACAAAACCAACTCATATGAAGAGAATTTTACTTTCAATGTTATCTCTGATTGCGATTTCACAGGCAGACGCTCAAGATTGCAGCTGCATGATTCCTCTGGATGATACATTTAGTGTTGTCCCCATGTCCAGCGGCACCGCGCCGGATTATCGCAATGACGATGGCTTTTCAGCAGAAATTAGCTTGCCTTTCACCTTTAATCTTTTTGGTGAAAATCACAATGCAATTTTCATCAACAACAATGGAAACTTGAGTTTTGGAAATGGTTATTCTACATTCAGTGCTTCTGGATTTCCAATTGATAACTTCCCAATGGTGAGTGCTTACTGGGCTGATGTGGACACTCGCAATTTGGAAAGTGGTCTCGTTTATTACAAGATCACCAACAACGCATTGATTGTTCGATATAACGAAGTAGGCTATTTCCCTACCGCGGCAGATCAAGTGAACGATTTCCAAATTATTATTTCTGACGGAACAAGTGAGTTGATTGGAAGTGGCCACACCATTAGTTTTTGCTACGGTGATATGCAGTGGTCAACTGGCACCGCAGCCACAGTCGGAGTGAATGCTGGTAATGGAAACGTCGCAATGCAAATCGGAAGATTCAATGAAGCTTCTACAATCTACGACGGTCCATATAATAATCCCGATGATGTAAACTTCCTGGATAATTCAAATATAACCTTCTCGACAAACTCTGCTACAGAAAACCAAGCTCCTGTGAACGTTTCGAATCTCTGCGACACGATTTTCGGAAATGCGGGAGATACATTGTTGTTCTTTTTCTTCGACGCAATTGACCAAGACATTGAGTTTGACGTTGGAGATAGCACAGGATATTTCAATCCAATGGATAGCACTGAAGCTGGCTTCGTGATCATTGATGGTTTCATCGCCCAAAATACTAGAACCAACGGTGATCGTGAAAATGGAGATCTTTCCTATGCTCTTCAAATCGATCCAAACACTCCTGATGGAACGTATACATTTGTGGTAAGTGCGACCGATAATGGTATTCCAGCACTCACCTCTTCATATGTTTATACCGTTCAAATTGGAGAAGCAATTTTGAATATTCAAGAAAAAGAAAAATTGAATGTTACAGCCTTCATTAATGGCGGTATCCTTCAATTCAAAGGTTTAGAAGGATTGAATATAGAGCAGTTCACTCTTTATAATAGCAATGGTCAAAATATTCTTCAAACCAATCGCTTGATTGGTGGTGTGAATATGGAAATGATGCCAAACGGTGTTTATCTCTACACCATTCGCGCTAATGGTCAATTGATCAGCGGCAGAATAATTCGCTAAGAAAATATTTGATGTAATAAAAAAAGTCCCGAAAATTTCGGGACTTTTTTATTTCAATTCAATATGCCTCATCGGTAGCGTCCACCTGGTTAATGATCGTTGAGTTCATCAGAAGAAACCGAGTTTATTCTTGTTGTATGAAATCAACATGTTTTTTGTTTGGCGGTAATGAGAAAGCATCATCTTGTGAGTCTCTCTTCCCAAGCCTGACTTTTTGTAACCTCCGAACGGCGCATGTGCTGGATATGCATGATAACAGTTTACCCAAACGCGACCCGCCTGAATAGCGCGAGGCACTTGATACATTTCATGTGTGTCACGAGTCCATACACCAGCGCCCAATCCGTAGAGCGTGTCGTTGGCGATTGCAATGGCTTCTTCTACTGTTTTGAAAGTAGTTACAGATGTCACTGGTCCAAAAATTTCTTCTTGGAAAATTCGCATCTTATTGTTACCTCTAAAAATGGTAGGCTCGATGTAATATCCATTTTCAAGACCGCTATTCATCTTATGCGCGTTACCACCGCAAAGTAATTCTGCTCCTTCTTCTTTACCAATCTCAATGTAGGACATGATTTTTTCGTACTGATCATTGGAAGCTTGTGCCCCCATCATCGTAGATCCATCCAAAGGATTTCCCATCTTGATTGCGCGCGTGCGTTCAATTACGCGTTGCATGAATTTCTCATAGATACTTTCCTGAACAAGAATGCGGCTTGGACAAGTACACACCTCGCCTTGATTCAGAGCAAACATTACAGCTCCTTCCACTGCTTTATCAAAAAACTCATCGTCTTTTGCTGCCACAGATTCGAAGAAAATATTTGGTGACTTTCCACCCAATTCCATCGTAACCGGAATAAGGTTTTCAGAAGCATACTGCATGATCAGACGTCCTGTTGTTGTTTCACCGGTGAATGCAACTTTTGCCACACGAGTTGAAGTTGCAAGAGGTTTACCAGCTTCCACACCGAAGCCCGATACCACATTCACAACGCCTGCGGGGATCACATCTTTAATGAGTTCCATCAAACACATGATGGATGTTGGTGTTTGTTCTGCTGGTTTCACAACCACTGTGCAACCCGCCGCCAATGCTGGAGCAATTTTCCAAGTTGCCATCAACAATGGAAAATTCCATGGAATGATTTGCCCCACTACTCCAAGAGGCTCATGGATATTCATACTCACTGTGGTTTCATCCAATTCCGATACATATCCTTCATCGGCGCGAATGACGCCAGCGAAATATCTGAAGTGGTCGATGCACAATGGAATATCTGCTGCGCGTGTTTCGCGAATTGCTTTACCATTATCAATAGTCTCCACTGTAGCCAAATACTCAAGATTATCCTCCATAATTTGAGCAATCTTGAGGAGAATATTGGAGCGCTCAGTGACTGATGTTTTGCTCCAGGTTTTGAAAGCCTCATGCGCGGCATCTAGAGCGATTTCAATGTCTTCTTTATTTCCTCTAGCGGCCAAAGTGAATGGTTCGCCCGTTACTGGTGAAATATTTTCGAAGTAATCTCCACTTGAAGGAGCAATCCAACGGCCTCCAATAAAGTGCTCGTACTTCTCTTTAAACTGTACTGATTTTCCTACAAAAGGAAAAGATGCTGTTTGTGTTTCCATTATTTCTGTGATTTGGTTTATGCGAATCTGACATATTCACTCCCATTCACTCAGCATTTTTTTCCAGTCGAATAGCACAATCTTCCAAAACTGACAATTGTCAGTCTTTAGCTAATGTAATTTAATATCTTCGCTTATACCAAACCAAATCACTCCCACTCAGATGTATCAACCCGCTTTATTCGCGCTTACTCCTCAAGATAAACTAACGAGTCTCGTTGAGCAGCGGACCTCCTATGATACGAATAGATGTCAATTCAATGTATTTGAAACGCACCAACAGGCGCATGATTTTCATTTGAGATTTCCTGGCTTCACTTTCACAAGTATGCTAAGGGGTAAGAAAGTGATGCATCTTGATGGTCGTGAAAAATTTGATTATCTACCAGGTGAAAGTGTGATGGCAACAGCCGATCAATTGATACGAATCGATTTTCCGGAGGCAGAGTTAAATCGCCCTACCCAATGCACAGCTCTTGTGATTGAAAATAGTTATTTGAGCCAACAGCTCGAATACATCAATGAAAGAAGTGGCCGAAACAAAGATTTTGGCGATTGGAATTTAGATTTATCAAAGATAGTGTTAAAAAACAACTATGAATTGTCAGTAGTGAGCACCCGACTCATGAAGCTCTTTGCGGATTCTAATCCTCTAAAAGATATTTATATTGACCTTGCTTTGAAAGAATTTGTATTGTGTATTCTAAGACTCCAAAATCTTCAGCATCAAAACGATGGTAATAGTTCTGGTAAGTTCATGCGCGCGGTAATTGCGTATATCAAAACCAATATCACAGCTGAAATAACATTAGCTGATCTGTGTAAAATAGCGGGAATGAGTAAATCCGCATTCTACACCAGCTTTACACATGAATATGGAATTACGCCTAAGCAGCTTATAATTAAAGAGCGAATTCAATTCGCCAAGAACCTGCTCACAAACGAAAAACTTTCTGTGAAAGAAGTGTCGTATGCGAGTGGATTCAGCGATCCGAATTACTTTATAAGAACATTCAAAAAGCAAGAGGGTATTACCCCTGGTGAATTGATTAAGTCGATCTGACGTCAGAAACTATAGTGCTTCTAAAAATGCAATCAGTGCTTTTCTATCAGCTGCTGAAAGTTGAATGTAAGCTTGACGTGATTGAAAAGCTTCTCCTTCATGCCAGAGAATTGCCTCTTCCAAGGTGGCCGCTCGGCCATCATGTAAAAATCCTGCATTAGGAAAAATTATTTTCGTCAAGCCTATTCCCCATAAAGGCGGAGTTCGCCATTCATTCGCACCAGCTTCGAAGTCTGGTCGCCCGTCGCCCAGTCCTGCCCCCAATTCGTGTAAAAGAAGATCCGTATATGGTCGGATGGTTTGATTTCTAAGTTCTGGAATTTGGTGATACCCAGTAGTAAGCTCGGGAATATGACATGCAGAACATTTTATTTCATTAAAAATTTCTTTACCTCTCATTACCTGTGGATCTTCCAAGTTTCTTGGAGCTGGCGGCGCTAATGTCAAGAAATAATAAGTGATATCATTAAGAATACTCGATGATATATCTGGAGATTTCTGAACTCCGACCTCGCAATTACTTTGACCGATGCAATTTTCTGTGATAAAGAAATTTTCTGTAGTGATTCCCA
>CANGVZ010000089.1 GCA_947457285.1 Flavobacteriales bacterium
ACTTCTGCTTGCACACTATATCTTAAAAAGCGAATCTCTGGATTGTAGAAGTCTTTTTGAATTGCTTTTTCAATGAGTGCTTTTCCTCTGTTGAAGTAATCAAATTTTGATGATACTTCTTTCACCACTTCAGCATACATGGCGATGGCAACGCCTTTATAAGCTGTGATCACGGCGTTGGACTCATCCGCATTGTTGAGGGTATTGTAATATGTCTTGATACCCTCTTCGCCGCGAGCGGCGAAGTATAAATCGCGATACTTCTCAACCTGCGCGCTGCATTCCCATGTTGAGATAAAAAGAAAAGAAAATGATATTGTAAATGCTATTATCCTCATAAAAGATTCAAATTGTGTTGCACATAGCTTTTCAAAATCAATGCAAATTTCTTTTGATTGGGTATGCGAATACGTTCTTCCATAATGCGATTACTTGGAAGCGATTTGATTTTTTGGAACAAGCGCACGTAGTACGTGTAAGCCACATATACACCAAAGCGGGCGTCTTTGTCGAGCATCAAAATACCCTTATATGCTTCCTGAAAATCTTCTGCAATTTCAGATTCTATTTTTCTCTTGGTAGCTTCGTCAAAGTTGCGCAAATCGAGTTCTGGAAAATAAGCTCTTCCAAGAGTTTCATAATCCGCTTTGATATCACGCAAGAAATTAATTTTCTGAAACGCTGCACCGAGGCGCATCGCATATGGCTTGAGTCGTTCGTATTCAGAAGTGTCACCAGAAGTAAAAATCTTGAGACACATCAATCCCACCACTTCTGCCGAGCCAAGAATATAGGTTTCGTATCCATATCGGTCGTAGGAGTTTTTGTCCAAATCCATTTCCATAGATTTCAAAAAAGTATCTACCAATTCCCAATCGAAATTGAATTGGTGATATGCTTTTTGAAAGCTATTTAATATTGGGTTTAAGGAGATTTTATCTTCGATCGCGCGTACGGTATCTTCGCGGAATCTCGCCATCAATGTAGGTTTGTCGTAATCGTGAAAGGTATCAACGATTTCATCTGCAAAGCGCACGAAGCCATATACCGCGTAGACGGGATCGCGAAATTGTTTTCCAAGTGTTCGAATACCAAGACTAAAGCTGGTGCTGTAGGCATGTGTGGTCTTTCTACTGCACGAGATGGAAACATCGTCGAAAAGTGCTTTTTGATTCATTGGTTAAACTTGTATTGGAGTTTTGGATAGGATGTACTTATTCACTTCTTCAGCTACTACTTGTCCGCTGATAAGGCTCGGAGGAACGCCAGGGCCTGGAGTTGTGAGTTGTCCTGTGTAATAGAGGTTCTCAATTTTTTTGCTTCTCAACTTGGGCTTTAAAAATGCGGTCTGCATTAATGTATTGGCCAGTCCGTAAGCATTGCCCTTGAATGAGTTGTAATCACTCATGAATTCTTCGTGAGCATAACTTCTCTTGAACACAATATTTTCAGAAATATCTACTCCAGTGTATTTTTTAATTCTCTCTATAATTACTTTCAGATATTCATCTCTCAAAGATTCGTCACTGCTCATGTTAGGCGCAACGGGAATAAGAGCAAATAAGTTTTCACATCCCTCGGGTGCTACAGTCTTGTCTGTTTTCGAGGGGGCACATATATAGAACAGAGGTTTGCTCGGCCACTTTGGGTCATCATAAATTTCGACAGCGTGCTGATCAAAATCTTCATCAAAAAAGAGATTATGATGAAGAAGTCCATCCACTTTCTTATTAATACCCAAATAGAATAATAGCGAGCTGGGAGACATGGTGCGTTTGTCCCAATATTGCTCATCGTAGCTTCTATAAGCAGGCTCTATGAGCTTTGATTCAATGTGGTGATAATCTCCGCCGCCCACGATGACGTCAGCTGTATGAAGCTTTCCGTTCACCACGAGGGCAACAGCTTCACCATGTTCAACCACGATTTTTTCTACGTTCGCATTCGTATGTATTTCCACACCCAACTCTTGAGCGAGGGCAGTCATTCCCTGAGCAATCTTTACCATTCCTCCCTGAGGATACCATGTACCCAGTGCAATGTCAGCATAATTCATCATGCTATACAATGCTGGAGTTTTTGCGGGCTTGGCACCCAAAAACAAAACAGGAAATTCAAGTAGCTGGATGATTTCGGGATTTTTGAAAAACTTTCGAATGTGCGTGCTCATTGAAGTGAACAGCTGCAAGCGAAAAGATTCCTTTAGAAGTCTAAGCTCCGCAAACTCCATGAAAGAAAGCGATGGCTTCCAAACAAACTCGCCCATGCCCGTATCGTACTTTACCTTGGCCTCGGCGAGGAATTTATCCAACTGTGCCCCAGCTCCTGGCTCAATGCCATCCAAAAGTTTTTTGAATTCTTGGATATCGGCTGGAATGTCCATGCCTTTTTTATCCTTGAAAAAAACACGGTAAGACGGATCGAGGCGAGTGAGGTCGTAATAATCTTTGGTTGACTTACCGAATTTATTAAAGAACTCTTCAAAGACTTCTGGCATCCAATACCAACTAGGTCCCATGTCAAACATGAAACCATCTGCTGAAAAGTGACGTGCTCGTCCACCTGTGGTGCTGTTCTTTTCGAACACCACAACTTTGTGACCTTGTTTTGCAAGGGAACAAGCGGCAGCCAATCCAGCGAAGCCACTACCGATAACCGCTATTTTACTACTCATGAACAATTAGTAATGAACCTATCAAACAGAGGCTCGGTTAATTTTGTTCAAGGTAGTGATATAATATAATATTCCGCTTAATTATTTGAAAATGAATCAAAAATAAAAATTAGCGGTTGGAATCAAAACACAACTTAGGATAATCTGGGCGCGAATGTTTACCGAGGAGATTTAGCCTCAGTACTTTAACTTTTGACCTTCGCGAATAACAGAAGTTTCGCGGAGCTTATTTAGCTTACACAATTTCTGCACTGAGGTGCCTCTTTTGCGTGCGATCGCGCTTAAAGTCTCTCCTCTTTTAACAGTATGCACACGATTAGAGCGCGCACGGGATACTTTTTCGCTGTATTCTTTCGCCGCAGGACTGATGTAATCAAAGTGTGCACGGTGTAGTGTAAATTCCCAATCACGAAGTTGCTTCTCATTGGGGTCAATCAATAAATTCGGGTCAATCGCATCACCCTTGAAACGAATCTCAAAGTGAAGGTGTGAACCATACGAACGACCTGTATTACCGCCCAAACCGATGGTATCTCCAGCTTGAACATATGACCCTGGAACAACCAAGCGCTCTGAAAGGTGGGCGTATAGAGTTTCCAAACCATTCGAGTGACGAATCACAACAACATTACCATAAGAAGGACTATATTGTGAAATTCGCACCATGCCTTCGAAAGCCGCAGACACAGGGTCACCAGTTTCAAGGTCAATGTCTAATCCGTAGTGCATTCTGCCCCAACGTGGACCAAATGGTGAAGTGATTGATCCGTTGGCTGGATAGACAAAATCACACACATCGTGGCAGAGCTTCAAATCGAGAGGCTCTTCTAATGTCTCCTTTCCCGATTTTACTACAAAGAGATTTTTAGTGTCCCAATTGCAATACATATCATACGCAGGAATACGAGCGATGGAGTCGGAAACCGTCCAAATGCCCATATCAAAAGACTCCTCAGAAAAAATAGTGTAATCATAAGTAGAGGCATCAAAGGCACCACCTACATGGCTATCCTCGAAGTTTTCCCAAGAGGCAGTATCGGCCATTAATTCGAGTGCTGATTCCTCATAACCTTGAGCGCACACCACCTTCGCCCCAAAAATCAAGGCAAAAGTGACACAAGACGTAAGAAAAGTGCGCAGGTTGTTCATCGGGTGCAAAAATATTCTCATGAATGTGAGATTTTCATAAAATCTTGTCAACGAAACGTTAATAATGGGATTAACAATTTGAGGATTGGTCGATGAATTAAGGGTTTTTGCCGACGAAAATATTTTTGAGTGAATTCGATTCAGTAGAGACCGTATTTTTGCAACCAGATTTTTAACAAATGAAATTAGACATCCTCGCCATAGCAGCTCACCCCGACGACGTAGAAATTAGTGCAGGTGGTACAGTGCTTCGTGCCATTTCTCAAGGTAAAAAAGTGGGTATAGTGGATCTCACCAAAGGTGAAATGGGCAGTAGAGGTTCAGGAGAGCTTCGCTTGAAAGAGGCGGCGGCGGCGAGCAAGGTGCTCGGCATAGAAGCGAGAGAAAATTTGGAGATGGAGGATTGTTTTTTTACTCACAATCCGGAAAACGTAAAACAAATTATCGAGGTCATTCGAAAGTATCGCCCTGAGATTGTTCTAACTAATGCGCCTTCTGATCGTCATCCAGATCACGGTAAGGCTTCAAAATTGGTACGTGATGCTTGTTTTTACAGCGGTCTTCGAAAAATAGAGACTGGGCAAGAGCACTGGCGACCTAAGTCAGTGTTTATGTTCAATCAAGACTATTACAACAAACCAGATTTTGTAGTCGATGTTACTGAGTTTTGGGACAAGAAGATTGAGGCGTTGCTTTGTTATGGTTCCCAATTCTTCAATCCGAATTCAACTGAGCCAGCCACCCCAATTAGCGGTGCAGAGTTTTTTGATTTTTTAAAATCACGTTGTATGGATTTCGGACGACCTGCAGGGTATCTGCTTGCGGAAGGATTTATTACCGATAGAGTTGTTGGCGTGAAAGATCTGTTTGATTTGGATTGATTATTTCAAAACAGAATGATATACGTCGCTTATCTGGCGACCTATTTGTTTCATTGAAAAAATATCTTTAGCGCTCTCGCTCATTTTTTTTCTTTCAATCAAATTGGTTTTCTCAGGCATTTCCAAAATCGCATTGAGGAGCGCTGTTTCGTTTTGCTTCTCGATGAGGATGCCATTCCCTGCGTTGATGTATTCCGGTATTCCTCCTACTCGGGTGCTGATCACATAATTGCCAGAGCTCAGTGATTCTACTATTACACATGGGAGATTTTCATAATTGCTGAATTGAATGAGGCAGTGGGATTCATTCATCAATTGTGCAATCTCTTCCCATTTTTTTTCTCCAAAAAAAGTAATAGACTCGTTTGATATTCCAAGCGTATCAGCATATGTGCGCCATTGATCCACCGGACCGTCACCGCCGATTTTTAGGTGAATGTCCTGGCGTTTTTCGTAGGCTTTTTTCCAAGCTCTTAAAATTCCTGAAATATTTTTATGTTCGTCGTTAAGAGTGGAAATGTGAAGGAACTGATAAGGCTTTTGATTTTTTTCTGTAAAATGAAAAATATCGGTGTTCACCACATTGGGTACGACGATGTAGTTGTTTTTTATTCCGAATGTTTGCATGGCCGCTGCGAGATCTTGGGACACTGGCATGATCGCGCTTGCTTGTTGTGCCATTCGAATCAAATATCTTTTTTGCCAAGCTTTGAGTTTGCCACGCTGAGCTTCATGATAACCAGTCCAGTGTTCGGTGAGAACGAAAGGAATCTTGAGCTTGCGAGAAGCAGAGGCAGCCATCCATCCGTCTTTCCAAAGCACATTGGCGTGTATAATATCGAAGTTTAGTTTTTTTTCATGAATCAATTTGCGCAGCCCTTTGTAAAAGCCGAATACTTTGCCAAACAATGGCCACATGCTTTGGGGATAATAGACCACAAGGGTTTTGATGTTTTCCGTATCGGATTCATCAAAAACAAAACTGCTTGATTTAGTTGGCGATTTGCAGACATAAAGTACATGGACATGGTGAAATTCATTCACTGCTTGAGCATGTCGCAGTATGAAATTACCGAGCGTTGGTATTCCTTTATTTGGAAACCAAGATGCTAGAAACAGCACATTCAAGCGGGTTTTGGGACGTTGACTCATTCGGGGAGCAAGGTACAAAGGACTAAAAAGAAAAACATATTTGCATAAGTCGTGAAAAGGTATTTATTTTGCGCCCCTGTTATGGTGGTCGTAGCTCAGCTGGTAGAGCTCCAGATTGTGGTTCTGGCTGTCGTGGGTTCGAGCCCCATCGATCACCCCAAAAGCCGATATCGAAAGATGTCGGCTTTTTTTATTTCAAAATACCCAGAACATATTCTTCGATCACTTTATTGAAGGCCGCAAACTGTGACCCACTGAATCCGCTGATATCTGAGTATGTAATCATCTTTTGATATTCGGTGAGCATTGGTCCTGCAATAGGCATATAGCTCCAATGCCACTTTTCTTCTTCATATCCTGTGCGCCCGTCTTTTTTTGAAGTATAGGTCTGATAGAACCCGAATTGAGCGGCGTTTTTTACCATCCAATCATAGAGTTTTTTTCCTTCAGCTTTATCAAAATAGGAATTTTCAAGACTGTTGATGTCTATGTCTGTGCCCCAGTGATGGCGGGATGTTCCGGGCATTGAGCTGTATTTCATTATTTCTTTTACACGCTGCTCTTCAGGAAATTTCACATAGTCTGCACGTACCCATTTTTTCTCCCAGATGGTTTTTTGTGCATCAAAAGTTCTTGTGGCGGAAATAATTTTTATTTGAATGCCCTCTTTAGCAGCCGCAGCTGCCATTTTTTCAAAGGCTTGGTATGCCTCTTTATTCAAATAGATATTCTTTTTATCGGTGTATTTTGCCGAGATCAATATGAAATTGGTGTCTTTTGCTGGAGTGATTTTTCCCAGAAGCTGATCTTTCGTAAAGGCCTGTGCCGCAGCCATTGCGGTGACAATGAAAAAGGCCAGCAATAACGCTGACCTTTTTATGTATTGTTTTTTTTGAATCATGTGACGAATTAATGAATGCCCTTAGATGCCAAATATCGTTCCGCATCTAATGCGGCCATGCATCCTGTGCCAGCGGCAGTCACTGCCTGACGGTATGTTTTATCAGCAGCATCACCTGCTACAAACACTCCCTCTACATTTGTCTTTGATGTTCCAGGCACATTGAGTATGTATCCTGTTTCATCCATATCAATCCATGGTTTGAATACATCCGTGTTGGGTTTGTGACCAATCGCAACAAAGAATCCAGTGATATCGATTTTACGCTCTTCGCCCGTTTTATTGTTGACGAATAATGCGCCTTCAACGCCATGTTCACCTAAGATTTCTTTCGTCTCAGTATTCCAAAGGACTTCGATATTAGCAGTTTGCTCCACACGGTGTTGCATCGCTTTTGAGGCGCGCATTTTATCGCTGCGCACGATCATATATACTTTCTTGCAGAGTTTCGCGAGGTATGTCGCTTCTTCGGCAGCGGTATCACCGGCACCTACGATAGCTACGTCTTGTCCGCGGTAGAAGAAACCGTCACAAACTGCACAAGCACTCACACCGCCGCCTGCTTCACGCAGTCTCGTTTCACTCGGGAGACCGAGCCATTTTGCTGAAGCACCTGTGGAGATAATAATGGTATCTGCTGAAACGGTATGTTTACCATTGTCAATTTCAACGAAATGCTTTGGCCCGCTGAAATCAACTTTTGTGACAAAGCCGGTGCGAATATCCGTTTCGAATCTCTTTGCTTGATTCATCAAGTCTTCCATCATCTTGGGTCCGTGAACCCCATCTGGATATCCTGGGAAATTGTCGACATCTGTGGTGTCCATGAGTTGGCCACCGGGCTGCATTCCTTGATACATCAAAGGTTTCAAGTCTGCACGGGCAGCGTAAATGGCGGCAGTATATCCCGCAGGACCGCTACCAATGATGAGGCATTTTACATGTTCTTTTGCTTCGCTCATGTTTGAATTTTTTATTGGCGTCAAATATACATCAGCACGAAAATCACAACTTGTGCTGAAAGTCACCTTAATTGTTTTCCTAACTAAAATTTTTTACAGACCTAACGAAATCTTTAAGAAT
>CANGVZ010000090.1 GCA_947457285.1 Flavobacteriales bacterium
ACCTGTGTCTCGATCCAATTGGCAGAACGCTTTAAACCATCGAAGAAGAGCACTACTCCTAAGAGGAAGGTCATCATCCAAATTACCAAAATATTAGCGCTGAGCGTCGTTATTTGTTTTCCAAAAAACTCTTTGCTCGGCGCGTAAAAGTGAGCCCCGAATAAACCTTTATCCTGAGGAGTGAGATAAGCCAGATTTTGTTTCTGAACAAGCTCTTTGTTGTATTCCACAATCTTCTTTAAATCATTCTTATTGGTGACAAAGTCATCCAAACTCTCATTGAAATGCGCATCTTGCAATGCCAGATAAGACTCTCTTAATTCCGGAGAGGCAGTAAGCTCGTTGATCTTTTTCTCTCTTAGAGCATTGGCTTCATTATAAGCAAGAATATAGTATTGTTCCAACTCCATCAAATCCGCTTCCATAGCGGCAAGTAGCGCGAGATTAACGCTTTCCACCGCAATCCTCGATACCTGCGAATTAAAGTTTACATTGTACTTTTTCTCTTTTTCAAACTCGTTAAATAGAAGCTCAATATTGTATAAATACTGCTCTTTTTTTGCGGGGTCATTGATCCACTTTTCGGCCTCACTGACCTTTGTAATCATTTCTTTTATCCAATAATCTTTTTTCCAACCGCAATATTTTCTTGTTTGATCAAACTCGAAGAACTGTTGATTGAATTCATTATTTCTAAATTGATGTACCGCCATCGCTTCATAGGCCCAACGGGACGTCATCACATTGCCGATCATCGGTACACTGCTCTGGCTGGAAATAGCTGGAAATAACCGGTCGAATCGAACAATCACCCCGCTGAATAGAAGTTGGGGAATAATTAATATGGGGATAATGATGTAGATGACCTTTGCGCTATTGAAGGTTGCTGAAATATTCAATCCTAGTACGTTCGCAAAACAACTCGTACTGAAAAGCACCAGCCAAAAAGGAATCAACATGCCTTTCACTTCGAGAATCGAGTTACCAATCAATACAAAGGTCAAAGACTGAATGAGGCTGATGAAAAACATGATTCCAATCTTTGCAAAGAGATAACTGCCTTTGCTCAAGTGCAGATATTTTTCACGCTTTAGAATTTTCTGATCTTTAATGATCTCCTCTGCGCTCACAGTAAGCCCCAGGAATAAGGCCACTACTACCGAAATGAATAAATATTGGGGAAAATTCAAATTCTCTCTCAAAGAGTAAACTGAGATTCCACCCTTGAGTGTAGGATAATATTTTATAAATAAAGAAAGAACAAAAGCCAATACAGGAGCCTCGAGGAAGTTGATCAACATGTACTGACGATTGGCAATTTTGCTCAGTACATCCCGAACCATGAAGACCTTGAATTGCTCAAATTTTCCTGGAAGGGAAAATGTACTGCTCGGCTTATCTTCAATAGGCGCGCTTGCATTAAGGTGATTACCAATAATTACATTGAAGAAATTATTCCATTCCTTAGGCGATATTTTTCTATGCTCTGTTTCATTGCCATATTCATCTACCACTTTCGCTTCGATGATATTAAAGATTTGCTCAGGATTCACATTACCACAATGTGGACATTCGCTCTCTGAGAGATTCACCTGATTGACCAGTCTCTTGAAGTAAATGATACTCTCTACAGGGTTTCCATAATAAATAGGATATCCGCCATTATCAAGAATAAACAATTTGTCAAACATCTTGAAGATGTCGGAACTAGGCTGGTGAATCACTACAAAAATCAACTTTCCTCTCAAAGTCAGTTCCTTGAGAAGATCCATGATATTTTCACTATCGCGACTTGAAAGACCGCTGGTGGGTTCATCTACAAACAGCACTGAAGGCTCACGAATCAACTCGAGTGCTATGTTCAATCTCTTTCTCTGACCACCTGATATCGTCTTTTCAAGTACACTGCCAACTTTTAAGTCTTTACATTCATAAAGTCCAATTGAATTCAATGTATGCAATACCAAGGTACGAAGCTCCTCGTCTGATTTATCTCTGAAGCAGAGGCGAGCATTATAATAGAGATTTTGGAAAACCGTAAGTTCCTCTATGAGCAAATCATCTTGCGCCACATATCCAAGCACACCAGATACTTGCTCGCGATCACGGTGAATATCAATACCATTAATCGTTACCTTTCCAAACGTCGGTGTGTAGTTTCCATTGAGTACATTGAGCAGTGTGCTCTTTCCTGCACCACTTCCCCCCATGATTCCTACCAGATTACCACCTTCTTCATTGATATTGAATTGGTGCAAAGCCTGCTTATTGGAGTTTGGAAAGTAATAGCTGACGTTTTCTGCTCGATATATAATTCTGGACCCCTGCTCCAATTTCAAGAATTTGTGCAGAACATCAGAATAAAAAATCGGATTGATTTTACTACCACGCACATTTGACCCTTGACTGAATACGTAGGTCCTCTTGGTAATAATGTTCTGGCTATTTAAAAAGAGAGAATCGCTTCCGAAGTAGCGCAAGAAAAATAAATTCTCCTCCTCCAGTCTCAAAAAAACCAAATGACCTTTTAGTCCATCGACACTGAGCACACGATCATTGCTATGGTCATGTCCCGCACTTTTTGCCACCAGAAACGCGCTATCCGTAAATTCTTCTTCAGAATCAACAGATATAAGCGTTCTAATTAGCTGATAGGTTTCTTTGTCTATATTAAATGCCTCGGCTACCGTTTCAATAAACTCCCACTCTTGATCACCTCTTTGACTAAAGTCGTTGATGAACTCGAGCAATCGAACCAACACGAAGAATTTTTCTTTTTGCGCGAGCTCTTCATTGATTTGATCACAGATGCGAAGCACCTTAACACTTGCAAGAGAGGTACGTTTTTCGGAGGACTTTCCCTGATGGAATTTTTCCGCAAAACTCTCGTATTCTTCGAGATATTTATTGACCAACTCCTTGTTGAGTTGTTGACGCAAAAATACCGCTACGATTTCGCGGCCGCTGCTTTTATTGGCACCGGCAATGATTGCGAAAAGCTGCATTAAGGCACGTAGTATTCCTGCACTCATCTTTTGGAGGAGTTAAAATGAAGTTTTATTTAGAAAAAATTATTTCTTAAATCCGATGATAATCACCGCACAACCACTGGAGAGACGCGTTTGATCCAGATTTGCTTCTACCGAAACCACCATCGTGTTTTCGATCACAAAATCCCAGTACGGTGCATTGCTATATTCTTTATTCGTAAAAAGAAGATTCTTGTCCTGGTCATAGATTCGGAAAACCAAGTTGCCGTCAGATTCACCGCTGCATGCAGCAAAACGATAGGTGTTTCCACCAAATAAAGTGGTTTTAAACTCTGCAACTTCCTGACCTGTCAGCAAAGCGCGATAAGCCTGTCCGTCTGAAATATATTTCTGTGAAATATGTTTTTCGCAGCTTCCGGCAAGACTATCACATTGTGAAAAGCCCGCTACAGAAATAATCGATAATATGAGGGTGAAGATTACTTTGTTCATAACGAAATATTATTGAATGATGATACTACGAATGGCTTCTATTCGGTTGCTCACAGCTTCCAACTGCTTCAAGTCCATTTCTACAGTCGACTTACTAGTGATGTAGGTTGTCTTTTCTTTAGCATCTGTGATCGGTTTTGAATATGAATAGGTAACAGGAAAATCTGCATAGAGCGCATTCAATTCCTTCATCTGTTCTAACAATCCCTCCATTGCTGGGTCACCAAGATTCTTTAGCAGATTGGTAAGACTTGCGCAAGCATGTTTTTGCTCTGCAATTCGTCTTCTCACATCCTCATTGGTTTTGGCCGCTTCAGATGCGAAATGTATTGACTCAACCCAGCCACCCAGCAGCACTAAGCCAGCCAAGTCGGTGCGCTTGTTATTTTTCAAATAGCGATCGGCAGAGTGAAAAAACTGGCTACTCAATCTCAAAACGCTATCGCGATTGCTGATGTTGTTTGATAAGCGAGAAACGAGTTTGCCATCGATATGATCCAAAACCTCCAATTCTCCTGCAACCTTTCCAACGGCATCGAAATAGTCGTTGGCCAATTGACCTTTGTCAAAATTGGCGATATACGCCAAGTCGGCTCCATAAATACCAAGATTCATGGCCTTCTTTTGCTCGCTCAGATAATAATCCGCTTTTTTCAAATCATGCAATTGTTCCTCTCTAAAGGGGACGTTCGATTGCTTGACCAAAATGGCGAGTTGATTGGGCGATGGGATAGAAATAATTTCACCATCAAGTTTCACCGTTCCAGAACCAGACACGCTATTGCCGTCGGTTGCATTGTTGGTGGAGTTGGTAGATGCAGGCTGTTCGCAACCAGTAGAAAAAACTACCAGACTGACAACCAAGAACATACTACCGATGAATGTCGGGCGGAGACTCATAGATATAGATCTTTTAATGAACACTTTGGGTTTTGTACGTGATGTATCTTTAAAAAGATACATTCACTACACAAAGTAAAGGTTTTTCAGCCACTCCCCTATTACATTTGCACCTCAGTTTATCAAAGGTACCTTATTCATATGTTTGAAAATTTAACCGAGAAATTTGACAGAGCCTTTAAAGTATTAAAAGGCGAAGGTCAAATCACCGAAATAAACGTAGCGGAAACCCTGAAAGAAGTGCGCAGAGCGCTTTTGGACGCCGACGTTAGCTTCAAAACAGCCAAGGATTTCTCCGAACGCGTTAAAGAAAAAGCACTGGGCCAGAATGTGTTGACGAGCGTGAGTCCAGGCCAATTGTTAGTAAAAATCACTCACGATGAGCTAAAAGAGCTCATGGGTGGTAGCGCCAGCGATATCAATTATCAGGGAAATCCTGGTATCATTCTCATGAGCGGTCTTCAGGGTAGTGGTAAAACCACTTTCTCTGGTAAGCTCGCTAATTACCTCAAGACCAAAAAGGGAAAGAAGCCTCTACTCGTAGCTTGTGACATTTACAGGCCTGCGGCGATAGACCAGTTGCATGTAGTCGGAGAGTCGGTTGGTGTTGAAGTATTCAGCGACAGAGGTAATACGAATGCAGTGGACATCGCTAAAAAAGCGATCGCACACGCAAAGGAAAAAGGCTTCAATGTTGTCATCGTCGATACTGCAGGCCGATTGGCCATCGACGAGGAGATGATGACGGAGATTGAAAACGTTAAGAAGGCTATCGCTCCTTCTGAAACGCTCTTTGTGGTGGACGCGATGACTGGTCAAGATGCTGTTAATACTGCACGCACCTTCAATGAGCGACTCAACTTCGACGGAGTGGTGCTCACCAAACTCGATGGTGATACCCGCGGTGGTGCCGCTCTTTCTATCAAAAGCGAAGTAAGCAAACCAATCAAGTTTGTTGGTACGGGTGAAAAAATGGATGCGCTCGACGTATTCTACCCCGAACGTATGGCAAGCCGTATCCTCGGTATGGGTGACGTGGTATCTCTTGTAGAAAAAGCACAAGAACAATACGACGAGGAACAGGCGAAGAAGCTCGAAAAGAAAATCAAGAAAAACCAGTTTGACTTCAACGACTTCCTGGATCAAATACAGCAAATCAAGAAAATGGGTTCTGTAAAAGACCTCATGGGAATGATCCCTGGAATGGGCAAAGCGTTGAAGGATGTAGAGGTAAGCGATGATGCTTTCAAACATATCGAAGCTATCATCCGCTCAATGACGCCTAAGGAAAGAACAAACCCTGGTGTATTAGATATGAGCCGCAAAAAGCGCATAGCAGCGGGAAGCGGGCGAAGTCTTGACGAGGTAAACAAATTGCTAAAGCAATTTGACCAAACAAAAGAAATGATGAAAATGCTCACCAATAAAAGTCAAATGATGAGCATGATGAAAAATATGCGCGGAATGCGCCCCAGATAAAACGCTATGGAAGCCATTTACACTACCGACTTTAATTTTCCAAATCAGAAATCTGTTTATCACGGCAAGGTGCGCGACGTTTATGCCATTGGTGAAGACACATTGGTAATGATTGCGACCGATCGCATCTCTGCATTCGACGTTGTTTTGCCTCGAGCTATTCCGTTTAAGGGACAAGTGCTCAATCAAATCGCATCGTATATGCTGGATGCAACAAAGCACGTAGTGCCCAATTGGAAAGTGGCAAGTCCGGATCCAAACGTTACTATAGGCAAACGTTGTGAACCCTTCAAAGTGGAAATGGTAATCAGAGGTTATCTCACCGGTCATGCGTGGAGGACATATAAAAGTGGGCTTCGAACACTATGTGGTGTCGCCTTACCGGAAGGATTGAAAGAGCACGACAAGCTTCCTTCGCCAATCATCACGCCTACAACCAAGGCATCCGAAGGGCATGATGAAGACATTAGTAAAGAAGATATCATCGCACAAGGTATTGTGAGCGCCGCTGATTACGCAGTGCTCGAAGATTACACCCACAAGCTCTACACAGAAGGAACGAAAATCGCTGCCAAAAGAGGTCTCATTCTCGTTGACACAAAATATGAATTCGGTAAAATCAATGGTGAGATCGTATTGATGGACGAAATCCACACTCCTGATTCATCAAGATATTTTTACGCCGAAGGCTATGAAGAGCGACAGGCAAAAGGCGAACAGCAACGTCAGTTGAGCAAAGAATTCGTTCGTGAATGGCTCATAGCAAATAATTTCATGGGCAAAGAAGGGCAACAAATCCCAGTAATGACCGATGAGTTCGTGCAGTCTGTAACAGAACGTTATATCGAACTCTACGAAACCGTAACAGGGCTCACCTTCCAAAAACAAGATTACAGCGACGCGATGTCAAGAATCGAACGCGCGATGGCTGGATAGAGATTGGAAGATTGGAAGTCCCGATAGCTATCGGGAGGAAATTGGAGATTGGAAAGAAAGTTCATCCCCATGTTCCTTGTTCCTAACCCCCTTGTTCCCTTGTTCCCTTGTTCCCAAAACACCCCCTTGTTCTTTCAAAACTCCGCTTTCAATTCCAGCTTCACCACCTCGTTCGTAATCGGATGTTTGAATTCTAAATATTCTGCGTGGAGGTACAAACGCTCGGCGCGTGTGCCATACAAATCATCACCAACAATTGGCAAATTTAATCCTTGCGGATGCGCGGCGTGCATGCGCAACTGATGTGTTCTTCCAGTAATCGGATAAAAATGAATCCGCGTTTTTCCATCTCTTCTCTCCACAACCTCAAATCGCGTTACGGCCGGCTTACCGTGCTCGTAACACACCATTTGTCGTGGCCTATCTTCTAAGTCCACTCGCAATGGTAAATTAATGATACCTTTATCCTCTTTCAATTCCCCATCCAACAGGGCTACATATCTCTTCTTTACTTCTCGCTTTAAAAACTGACGCTGCAATGATTTATAAACCTCTTCCGTCTTTGCTGCCAAAAGCAAACCAGAAGTCGACATGTCCAGTCGATGCACCACCAGCGGCCCCGTAGCACGAGGAAATAAATATCGCAATCGAGTAGCTACTGAATCCGAAATATTTTTACCAGGCACAGAGAGAAATTCGTCCGGTTTATTAATCACTACAATGTAATCATCCTCCCAAAAAATTCGGAGCTCCTTGCCTTCGGCAGGGTTCTTAAGCATGGGATTTTCCGCAATGTCCATTCCTGAGAGCATGTGCCCCAATATTGGCTCGCACTTGCCTCTGCACGCCGGGTAGTATTGACCATGAGCACGAATTTCAGAGGGCGGTGATTCGCCCCACCAAAACTCAGCCATCGCTATTGG